>CAZJKZ010000071.1:0-13645 GCA_964546885.1 uncultured Bacteroides sp. | reverse complement strand
CTGCCATTTCGATGTGGTCGATTTCCCATTCTGCCCATGCGCCGCGGTACATCCATATGTCGCAATCCTTAACCCAAGGCTCGTCGATTAGTTCGTCAACTGCTGCGAGTACAGCGTCGAGACATACGCGGTGTGTGCCGTGGGGGTCGGCGAGGTCGCCTGCCACAAACATTTCGTCGGGCTGTACGTCCTGAAGCAGTTTCTTTACGATATCAACGTCGGGCTGTGCTAAATCGCCTTTCTTCACCTTACCTGTTTCATAGAAGGGGAGGCGGAGGAAGTGTACGTTTTCGGGCTTAACGCCGATGTACTGGCATGCGGTGCGAGCCTCGCACTGGCGAATCATAGTTTTTAACTCGCGGATGTCGGTGATATCGGGGTCGGTGGCCTTCTTGCCTTCGATGAATTTGTGTATTTCTTTGCTCTTTTCCAGGAAAGTGGGAGTGTCGATGCCGAAGTCTTTAGCTATTGAGTCCATAAGCATCACGTAGCGCATCATGTCCTCGTCGCCTACTGCGATGTTGCCTGAGGTCTCGTAAGCCACATGCACGTCGTGACCCTGGTCAACAAGACGCTTGAGTGTACCGCCCATTGATATTACGTCGTCATCGGGGTGGGGAGAGAATACGATAACTTTCTTGGGATACGGATTCGATCTTTCGGGACGTGTGCTGTCGTCAGCTCCGGGTTTACCGCCGGGCCATCCGGTGATGGTGTGCTGGATATCGTTGAATATCTTGATGTTCACCTTGTAAGCAGAACCATAGATGGCAAGAAGTTCACCCAGACCGTAGTCATTGTAATCTTTGTCGGTAAGTTTGAGGATGGGTTTGCCGGTCTCAAGGCAGAGCCATACGATAGCGCGGCGGATGAGTTTGTCGTCCCATTCGCATGAAGTCACTTTCCACGGTTTGCTTATGCGGGTGAGGTCATCGGCTGCTGCGAGGTCAATCACAACTGTTGAGTGGTCGTGGGTCTGCAGATATGAGCTGGGCAGAGCGTCTGACACATCGCCTTCTACTGTGCGTGCAATTATTTGGCCGTAGTTTTCGCCCCAAGCCATGCATGTGATGTTTTTGGCGCCTAAGAGGTTGCTGACGCCGAGTGTCACTGCTGTGAGAGGAGTCTCGTCGCATTTGTAGTCGCTGGAGATTATGTGGCGTGTCTCGTTGCCGAGTAGCACGAGGCGGCAGCGGCTCATGAGTTTCGATCCGGGCTCGTTGAATGCGAGTGTACCGTGAGGACCGATTTCGCACACTGCGAGGTCTATGCCGCCGGCACGTTCGATATCCTGCTCGTAGTTCTTTGTCGAGTCGAAGATTTTGTCGCGTTCTACGGTGTTGTCCATGCAGCGGATATTCTCCGGCTTGATGTCAACGTGGTTAAGAAGCACATTCTTCAGACGTGTCAATGTGCTGGGACCTCCTTCTGTAAGGGGATAGAACTCGCTCACGTTGAATACGATCACTTTGTTGAAGCTTACTTTGCCGTTTTGGTAAAGTTCGATAAGGTGTTCGTATACAGGGTGTGTGGCATTGCCTGCCCCCATTGCGAGTACGCATTTGCCTTTACGCTCTACAGTAGTGTTGATGATATTGGCTATGCGCTCTGCTTCGGCTTGTGCGCCTTCGTCTACGGTCTCGTATATTTCGAGAGCCACGTTCTCGTCGCGGCAGAGTGCCACTTTTTCCAGTTCGTTCTTGGGAGAGTAGTACTTCTCGGGTATACGGTCAAGTTTAATCAGTTTACTTAAATTGGCTTTCATGATATTCTCACTACCTGTTACATGTTAATTTGTGAAATTTTGATGTAAAGTTAACTCCTTTTTATAAAATATCAAAATTTATAAGGTAAAAATAATAAATTCTTTGTGATTTTTGCGTAAATTTGTATCCTCAATTACTAAATCCTATGTATTAGAAGAATATTTAAAGTTAATAATATGATGCAGTTACCCCTGTAACATCGCAAATTTTTTTAAGTTATGACTCTTTTTCTCAGTTCTATCGCTTTATTGGTCGTAGGATATTTTTTCTACGGCATGCTTGCAGAGAAGATTTTTGGTGTGCGTCCAAAGAATGTCACGCCTGCTTACTCTCGCCAAGACGGTGTGGACTTCGTTCCGCTCCCTACCTGGAAAGTTTTCCTTATACAGTTCCTCAACATCGCCGGACTTGGCCCTATTTTCGGTGCTATTATGGGTGTGATGTTTGGCCCGGCCGCTTTCCTTTGGATTGTGTTCGGCACAATCTTTGGAGGAGCTGTCCACGATTTTATTTCCGCTATGATTTCTTTGCGGTCGGGTGGAGCGTCATTGCCCGAAATCACCGGTCGCGAGCTTGGTAATGTCGTCAAGCAGTTCAGCCGTATCTGGACAGTTGTTCTCCTCATTCTTGTAGGCGCGGTATTCGTGGTGTCGCCTGCGTCGCTTCTTGCCGGGATGACTCCTGACTGGCTTGATAAATTCACATGGATAGCCATTATATTTATTTACTATATGATGGCGACGCTTTTGCCCATTGATAAACTCATAGGCAACTTCTATCCCATCTTTGGCTTCGCGTTGCTCTTTATGGCAGCCGGTCTCCTATGCGTATTGCTATTTGGCGGTATGGACATACCGCATGGCATGTCTGATGGTCTGTACAGCCGCTATACCGACGACACCCATCCGGTGTTCCCAATGATGTTTGTGTCAATTGCTTGTGGTGCTATTTCCGGTTTCCACGCCACCCAGTCGCCTATGATGGCGCGTTGCCTGCGAAGCGAGAAGCTTGCTCGCCCTGTGTTTTACGGTGCTATGGTGGCTGAGGGTTTTGTAGCTCTTATATGGGCTGCCGCAGCCATTACGTTTACTCAAGGCTATAAGGGACTGGCCGATTATATGGCGGTGTCCGGTCATGATGCCGGGTCGCTTGTGCATGACATTTCTGTGGGCTGGCTGGGACAGATAGGTGGTATCCTTGCCATATTGGGTGTAGTGGCCGCGCCGATTACAACAGGCGACACCGCTTTACGCTCTTCGCGTCTTATAGTGGCTGATATGATAAACCTCGACCAGCGAAAGGTGGTGAAGCGTCTGCTCATATCTCTGCCGATTTTCGCGCTTTGCTTTGCCATTATGCTTATCGACTTCAACATTCTCTGGAGATATTTTGCGTGGTGCAATCAGGTGCTTGCCATGATTACGCTGTGGGCTACCACTGTGTATCTTGCCCGCCACGGCAAAGCCTTCATAGTCACGTTGTTCCCGGCTATGTTTATGACGGCTGTTTGCATCAGCTATATCCTTTACGCTAAAGCGGAGGGATTCGGACTTGACTGGACAGTTTCGGTGGTAGCCGGCAGCGTCGTGGCACTTGTCTTTATGCTGCTTTTCTTCAATTTCCTAAGAAAGTATAGACGCAGTCATCCGGCTAAAAAGCCATTGATGCCGCGTCAGTAAAAATATAATTTATGTTGACTACTAATCAGATAATATCAGATTTGGGCGACAGCGTGATGTACACGCTTCATGCCCATACGCAATTCTGCGACGGCAGAAATTCTATGGCCGAATTTGCTGAGAGGGCTGCTTCGGAAGGTTTTACCCATTATGGATTCACTCCTCATTCGCCTCTGCCCATTGAGTCGTCTTGCAATATGAGCAAAGACGATGTGGCGGCTTACTTTGCAGAAATTGACCGACTTCGAGCCGAATATCCCAACGTCCATTTTTATAAAGGGATGGAAATCGATTATATCGATGAAAACTGGGGACCTGCCAATCCGTATTTTACCGGTCTGAATCTGGACTTCGCTATCGGCTCAGTGCATTTCGTGCCCAATCAGGAGGGTGTCTACTATGATATCGACGGCCGTCCCGCCCATTTTAAAGAGCGTCTTATCGAAAGTTTTGGCGGCGACGTGCGTTATGTCGTAGATCAATATTTCCGCCATTCTATGGATATGGTGGCTGCCGGAGGATTTCAGATTATCGGACATTTCGACAAAATAAAGCATAATGCCGGAACGATCGAGCCGGGGATTGAGCAAACGGACTTTTACAAATCTCGGGTCAACGATCTTATTGATGCAATTATCCAAAGCGGGGTGATTGTGGAGATAAACACCAAGTCTTGGAAGGAATTTGGACATCTGTTCCCGGCACAGCATCATTGGAAGCGGCTTTTGCAGGCTGGGGTGAATATAATAGTCAATAGTGATGCCCACTATGTTGACCGGATTAACCTCGCTCGCCCCGAAGTGCTGAAGGCTCTGCGTTATGTCCGAAATCAAGTGGTTTAATTATCCACCTTCACGAGCATAATTTTGGTGTTCTCGATGGCTTGTACGCTATGCGGAGTGCCCGCTTCCATTACGAAGGAGTCGCCTTCGCTTAGATGCAGGGTCTTTATACCGAAATCGAAGTCGGCTTTGCCTTCAAGCACTAAGATTGTCACTGCTCCCGGAGCTTTGTGTTCGGGCAGTTTCTGTCCGGCTTCGATGGCGATTAAGTTCACTCCGCCGTAGCGGGTTTTCATAAGCTGGTTCACGATTACTCTTTCAGGGTCGAAATCAACCGCTGTTGTGAGCTTGAATGTCTGGATGGTCTTTACTGATGATTCCATATGTAAATTTTTATATAATTTAGTTTGTTTCATTCATTTATATTCTAACAATGTAGGAGCTTGAGTAGTTCTTTCTTTTGTCCTTTTTTAATATTTATATATTTTTGAGTATTATAGGTGAGGAAATATGACTAACTTTGCAGCCTAAAATAATAAACAACATATTTAATGAAATTAATCTCTAATTTTTTTATACTGGCTCTTTTGGCATCGGCTAATGGATTGGCGACGGCTTCACCTACCGTGCTCCATGTCACCGACGGCGTGTCAATTAATGCTGATTTCGTGTTGGCCGATACCCCTGTGGTGAGCTACACGTCTGATGGGTTGTCAATTGTAGCGGGAGATGTAAATGTGGTGTATCCCGCAGATTTTTCATACACGTTCACGCTGTCTGACGCAGCCGGTATCGAGTCGGTAAAGTCTGACGAATTAATCGACTTATCCCAAGATTCAGGGTTGGTGACAGTGTCCGGACTGTTGGCAGGAGCGTCTGTAAGTGCCTATGACGTGAATGGACATTTGTTGTCATCGGCTGATGTCGACAGTTGCGGTAATGCGTCGATTAATCTGTCCTCATATTCGGGTGTAGCGATTATATCCACCCCGTCTAAGACTTTCAAACTAATTATTAATCACTAACTCCCGACTTTTTCCCTATGAAAAAGATATTGACAATTGTATGTGTTGCTCTCGCTGCATGCGCTGCGCAGGCTCAGACCGTGAAAATTATGAAAAATGGAGCAGTTGTGGCCGCTTTTGACGCTTCCGAATTCGACGAAGTTGTATTCTCGCCGGAAGAAGGCGAAACTCCCGGATATGGCAATTTGGAAGGCACTTATGAGGCGCATCTCGCCGTATCGCTCGTCGAATTGGCTCAGCAGGGAGTATTGATAGACGAAGACACAAAATTCTCTATTACTGCATCTTCGGAAAAAACCGTTGTATTGACCCTCCCCGGATGCTACTATGCAGCGATGAATATGAATTTGCCTGGAGTCCCCGTGGAAATTGAGTTGACCGAGGCTGATGGTGTATATTCCTTCGAAAAGGACTACTCATTCACTGAGGAAGAGACAGAAAAAGCTGTGTCGGGCACAATCACAGGTCATATCAGCGCCGACGGGTCTTTTGAAATCACCAATAAGATGAGATATGGAGTAATGCCTTTCACTATCAATGAGGTGTTCACGCCCATTGTAAAATCTGAATAAGGTGAGGCTAAGGAAGATATATTTGCATTTTTTTATAGGACTGATAGGCATATTGTCGTGGGCGTGCGCCAGCGACAATGTGCATCAGCCTCAGCCGGATCTCACCCCGGCTCCTCAACTCTTTTCTGGCACGATAACATCGAGTATACCTATTTTCGACTTTTTCGTGCCTATTACATCCGACAATACATCTCTGTTTTCTTATGACGATGAGTCATTATCGTCAGCAACGATCCAACTCGGAAAGTTCTTTGTAGATATCAATGAAATCAGTATGAGTTTTGAGATTGGTCCGATGACAATAGAAAATGTGGTCTGTTCTCGTGGTGCCGACGGCAATATATCTTTGTCATGCGAGGATTTTGAGTGTATGGCAGGAAAATATCTTACAGCCGGTTCGCTCACCGGCACTATCACCGATGGTGTGCTCGATTTTACAATAATTTATATACCGGGCAGCATGCCGTTCGAAGTTAAATCTCACTTTTCTGGTAAATGAAAAAACACTATATACACATATTTCTCTTTATCTTGTTGGCTGTGCTGACCTCATCTTGTAACGGTCTGTTTGAAGATATATATGATGAGGCCCCAATGGATACGGAGTTCGTGCAGGGATTCTCTCGAAGCGAGGGGACTGCCAATAGGTTTACGCTTATGGTGGACGCTCGTGATTATAACACTTGGTTTTATATTAATCTCTCCGATCTTACTATTGTGCCGATAGCGGTGCCCCATGCGCTTGGAGATGACGAATGGGACGGAAGGTCCGGCTGGACTTATAATTTGGTTGAAGGCACGAAATATACCAAATATGACTTTGTGCCGACATCTTCTCAAAAAGATGCTGAAAATTGGGATTTTGCAATCCACCATTTCGATATCCGCACTAACGGAGGAGCGGCTGCTACAACCGATTTCTCTAATCTCGACGGATTTAAACTAACCGACGCTAAGGCATATGATGATAAGTTGGTATCTGATGTGTGGACCACTAATCAGGTCATCACTGACCTCTCAGGCATGTTGGGCTATCGCATCGGCTATCAGAATAGCATGGTGAATATGCCCCTTTCGTCTATGGTGAAGATGGATTTTCTCACCCCGCCTCCCACATATTTTCCTTCGGGCAAAGCATGTGTGATGCGCCTTGCGGACGGATCTTATGCTGCACTATTACTCAAAAATTATATGAGCCCGAAAGGCACTAAAGGATTCCTTACTTTCGATATTATCTATCCCCTTTGAGTTATGAATAAACAGGTGTTTTTTTATGCATGTTTGGTATTGGCTTCAGGCCGTGTGTACGCCAACTCTACCTACACGAATGCTCAACTCGACTCTCTTGAGAAGTCTTTTGATCTTAATGAGGTAGTGGTGACCGGTACGCGCACACCTAAACTGCTAAAAGACACCCCAATACTCACACGGCTTATTTCCGAGAGCGAAATAAGGAGAGCCGACGCTACAAATATTCAGGATCTTTTGGCACAGGAACTTCCGGGAGTGGAGTTTTCATATGCTATGGATCAGCAGGTAAATATGAATTTAGCCGGATTTGCCGGGCAGGGTGTGTTGATTTTGCTCGATGGCGAGCGTCTTGCCGGAGAAACGCTTGACAATGTGGATTTTTCACGCCTTGGCATGAACGGCGTTTCGCATATTGAGATAGTGCAGGGAGCGGCTTCCGCTCTTTATGGGTCGAGTGCAGCCGGAGGTGTTATCAATATCATCTCAAAAAAAGCGGATAAGCCTTTTCGTATGAATCTTAACACCCGCGTTGCCGACCATGGCGAGTGGAGAGCCGGAGGTGACATTGCTTTAAAGCAGGGGAGGGTGGATAATGTATTTGATGTGTCGTTTAACCGAATCGACACTTACACGGTGTGTCTCGATACAAAGGACCTTTGTGATTTCCGCACGGTGTATGGCTCTCATTCATGGAATTTCCGTGACCGCCTCACATTTTCTCTTGCCGACAATATCCGACTTTCAGGACGCGCAGGGTATTATTTCAAAGAGCGTCTTTATAATATTGACACTCCGGACAGATATAGGGACTTTTCTGCAGGATTGCGTGGGGAATGGGACATAACAAACAAAGATAAATTTGAACTAAGCTATGCGTTCGACCAGTACGACAAATCCGACTATATAAAGGATTTCAATCTTGATGTACGCGACTATTCTAACGTGCAGCACACGGTGCGCGGTCTTTACACACATTCGTTGCGTCAGGCGGATGCTCTCACTTTAGGGGCCGACGTGATGCGGGATTATATTGACACATATCAGTTTCAACCGGGAGAAAAGCATAGCCAGTACACTGCCGATGCGTTTGCACAGTATGATTATAATATCAATAGGCAGTGGGAGGTAATAGGTGCTTTACGATATGACTATTTTTCTGACGGTGATATCAGTAATCTGACGGCTAAATTAAGCGGTCGTTACCGTGTCGGCAATCTTGCTCTTAGAGGCGGGTATTCGGGCGGATTTCGTGCTCCTACTCTTAAAGAAAAGTACATGAATTTCAATATGGCGGATATATTTGATATTCATGGTAATCCTGACTTGAAAGCTGAGAAATCGCACAACTTCAATCTTTCGGCCGAATACACTTACGGCAATTACTATTTCACACTGGCTGGGAATTATAATATGGTGGATAATCGTATCTCCACGTCGGGCATACGGTATTCCGCCGACAATACTCCGTATATTGATTACCTGAATATTAAGGAACTCAAAGTGTACGGCTTGGACGCAACAGTGCGGGGTATATGGTCATGTGGCTTGTCGGTGTCTTTATCCTATAATTTCACCCATGAGGAAAATCGCGGCGGTTCGGCTTCTCAATATTGTCCCGCTCGACCTCATTCGTTTAACACGCGTATGCAGTGGAGTAGGGAATGGATAAAGGGATATGACACAACGTTGGCCGTAAGCGGGCGCTTTCTGTCAAGAGTAAGTTATCTCTCAATGAATATGTATGAGCCTTTTGATGTCAAAAAAATTGTGAATCCTGCATATACCTTATGGAAGGTGCAACTTTCTCAGCGTCTTACTCATTACTTCAGTTTCAGTGTGGCTGTTGACAATATTTTCAATTATGCACCGGCTGTATATGCTTTCAATGCTCCCGTAACGCTTGGAGCAAATCTAATGGTGGGTATCAACATTGATATTAATTGATTTATCGGAATGTAGATGCTTCGTCTATATTATGTCATAGAATACGGTGACATTTTTAAGCTCAAAAGTAAAGCAATGAAGCAACATAAAAATTTGTAATTCTTGGCTTTTTTGTTTAATTTTGCAGAAATTTTTTGATAGTAAACTTGAATTTGATGAAACATATTCGCAATTTCTGCATTATAGCTCATATCGACCATGGCAAATCCACTCTTGCCGATCGTCTTTTGGAATACACCGATACCGTAACGGGTAAAGACATGGAGGATCAGGTGCTTGACGATATGGAGCTGGAACGCGAACGCGGTATTACAATAAAAAGTCATGCTATACAGATGGAGCATGACATCGACGGCACTCGCTATACCCTTAATCTTATTGATACTCCCGGGCACGTCGACTTCTCTTATGAGGTGTCGCGCTCTATTGCCGCTTGCGAGGGCGCTCTGCTGATTGTAGACGCATCGCAAGGCATTCAGGCTCAGACTATATCCAACTTGTATATGGCTATAGAAAACGACCTTGAAATTATACCTGTAATCAATAAATGCGACCTTGAATCAGCAAAGCCTGACGAAGTGGAGGATCAGATCATTGATCTTTTGGGGTGCAAACGTGAAGAGATAATACGTGCAAGCGGCAAAACGGGTATGGGCGTCCCTGAAATTCTAAGAGCTATAGTAGAACGCATACCGGCTCCCGACGGCGATCCGGACGCTCCTCTCCAGGCTCTCATTTTCGACTCTGTATTCAATCCGTTCCGAGGCATTATAGCTTACTACAAAATTGTAAACGGCACTATCAGAAAAAATGATTTCGTTAAGTTCGTATCTACAGGCAAAGAGTACCATGCCGACGAAATAGGGGTACTGAAACTTGAGATGTCGCCGCGCGAAGAGCTTTCTGCCGGTAATGTGGGTTATATCATATCGGGCATCAAGACCTCAAAAGAGGTCAAGGTGGGCGATACCATCACTCATGTCAACCGCCCTTGTGATAAAGCAATTGACGGTTTTGAGGAGGTTAAGCCCATGGTATTTGCCGGTGTATATCCTATCGAGACCGAGGATTTCGAGAATCTGCGTGCCTCTCTTGAAAAATTGCAGCTCAACGATGCGTCTCTTACCTTCTCTCCCGAATCGTCCGCAGCTCTCGGCTTTGGATTCCGTTGCGGATTTCTCGGACTCCTGCACATGGAGATTATTCAGGAGCGCTTGGGTAGAGAGTTCGATATGGACGTTATCACCACCGTGCCCAACGTCTCCTATAAAGTATATGACAAAAAAGGCGTAATGACTGAGGTGCACAATCCTTCAGGATTGCCCGACCTCACTTTGATAGACCATATCGAGGAGCCGTATATTCGCGCTTCTATCATTACTGCGGCTGACTATATCGGTCCGATTATGACACTCTGCCTTGGTAAGCGCGGTGAGCTTATAAAACAAGAGTATATTTCGGGCAACCGCATAGAGCTCACGTTTGATATGCCGCTTGGCGAGATAGTGATAGACTTCTATGACAAGCTCAAGAGCATTTCCAAAGGCTATGCGTCCTTCGACTATCATATCCACGATTTTCGTGAGTCAAAACTCGTGAAGCTCGACATTCTGCTCAATGGCGAAAGCGTCGATGCTCTTTCAACCCTCACTCATGTGGACAATGCCGTAACGTTCGGCCGACGCATGTGCGAGAAGCTCAAGGAGCTCATCCCGCGCCAGCAATTTGATATAGCTATCCAGGCTGCTATTGGAGCGAAGATCATAGCCCGCGAGACGGTGAAGCAGGTGCGCAAGGATGTGACTGCCAAGTGCTACGGCGGCGATATATCCCGTAAGCGCAAGCTTCTCGAAAAGCAGAAGAAGGGAAAGAAACGTATGAAGCAGATAGGATCGGTGGAGGTACCGCAGAAGGCTTTCCTCGCCGTTCTTAAACTCGACTAATCAAAATTGGCAATTTGTCAGTGTAATAATAAATTTATGAGCAACAATTCTCTGCTTGACCGCTTAGACGGCATCGACGCAAGATTTCAGGAGGTGGCTACTCTCATCACTGACCCGGCAGTCATCGCTGATATGTCGAGATATGTGCGTCTCACTAAAGAATATAAAGAGCTTGAACGCTTGAATCAAGCCACAGCTAAATATAAGGAGCTTCTTGCCAATGTGCAGGAGGCCCAGTCATTGCTTGACACCGAAACTGATGAGGAGATGCGTCAAATGGCAAAAGAGCAGCTCGACGAGGCTCAAAAAGCCATTCCTGATATGGAAGAGGAGATAAAGCTTCTCCTTATTCCAGCCGATCCTGAGGACTCAAAAAATGCTATTCTCGAGATTCGTGCCGGTACTGGAGGCGATGAAGCAGCACTTTTTGCCGGCGATCTTTTCAAGATGTATTCCAAATATTGCGAGTCGAAGGGATGGACTACGGCTGTGTCTTCCGTAAGCGAGGGAGCTGTGGGCGGATTCAAAGAGATAGTTATGTCAGTCACCGGAGATAATGTGTACGGCACTCTGAAATATGAGTCTGGTGTCCATCGCGTGCAGCGTGTTCCCGCCACTGAGACCCAGGGTCGTGTGCACACGTCGGCGGCCACTGTGGCTGTGCTTCCCGAGGCCGAGCCTTTTGACGTGGAGATCAATGAGGGCGAAATCAAATGGGATACATTCCGTTCGGGTGGTGCCGGAGGTCAGAATGTGAATAAGGTTGAGTCGGGCGTGCGTTTGCGCTATCTCTGGAAAAATCCTAATACGGGAGAAACCGACGAGATTCTTATAGAATGTACCGAGACGCGTGACCAGCCCAAAAACAAGGAACGCGCTCTTAGCCGTTTGCGCACATTTATATATGATAAGGAGCATCAGAAATATATCGACGATATAGCATCCCGTCGCAAGACTTTGGTCTCTACCGGCGACCGCTCGGCAAAAATTCGCACCTATAATTATCCCCAGGGACGCATCACTGATCACAGAATCAATTACACAATCTATAATCTCCAAGCCTTCGTTGACGGTGATATTCAGGATTGCATTGACCACCTTATCGTGGCTGAAAATGCCGAAAAACTGAAAGCCGCCGAGCTTTGATATCATTAATAATCCAAGTAAACCTAAATAAATCATGAAACGCAACGAATTAGTTGAAAACATCTTCAAAAAGCAGTCCTTCCTGTGTGTTGGGCTCGACCCCGACTTGAAAAAGATGCCTAAGCATCTTCTTGACAAGGAAAACCCAATCTTCGAATTTAACAAGGCTATCATCGACGCTACAGCCAAGTACGCCGTTGCCTATAAGCCTAATCTTGCGTTTTATGAGTGCCAGGGATTAAAAGGGTGGGAAGCTCTCGAACTTACAGTAAAGCACATTCGCGACAATTATCCTGATATCTTCATTATTGCCGACGCTAAGCGTGGCGATATAGGCAATACCGCCAAAATGTACGCCAATACATTTTTCGAGCATCTTGGCGTGGATGCCGTCACGGTAGCCCCCTACATGGGCGAAGACAGCGTGACCCCCTTCCTTGATTACGAGAGCAAATGGACAGTGCTTCTTGCGCTCACATCCAACAAAGGAAGCCAGGATTTCCAGATGATTGAGGACCGCAACGGCAAGCGCGTGTTTGAGCGTGTAATCAAGCGTTCAAGCCATTGGGGTACGCCTGTTAATCTAATGTACGTGGTTGGCGCCACACAGGGACATCTCTTAGAAGATGTGCGCAAGGTGGCTCCCCGTAATTTCTTGCTCGTGCCCGGTGTTGGCGCTCAAGGTGGCAGTCTTGAGGAAGTGGCTAAATATGGCATGATTGATGAGTGCGGATTGCTCGTCAACTCCTCGCGCGGCATCATTTATGCTTCCGATGGCGAAGACTTTGCAGAGGCTTCAGCCCGTGAAGCAGAAAAACTTGCGTCACAAATGTCAGAACTTCTGAAAAAATATGCCGTAATCTGAAAAATTTTATTAATTTTGCAGTCATAATAACAAACCTATTAACTTCTTGAGATATGACAATCGATAATTACAATTTTGCCGGCAAAAAGGCAATCGTCCGCGTTGACTTTAATGTGCCCCTGGACGAAAACGGCAATATCACTGACGATACCCGTATTCGCGGCGCTCTTCCCACTCTAAAAAAAATTCTTGAAGATGGAGGTTCGCTAATCATCATGTCGCACATGGGTAAACCCAAAGGCAAAGTCAACCCCAAGTTCTCTCTCGCTCAGATCAAGGATGCTGTTGCTAAGGCTCTTGGTACAGATGTAAAATTCGCTCCTGATTGCGCTGACGCTGCCGAGGCTGCCGCCAACCTCCAGCCCGGCGAAGTTCTCCTCCTCGAAAATCTCCGTTTCTATCCCGAAGAGGAAGGCAAGCCTGTAGGCATCGATAAAGAAGACCCCAACTATGACGCTGCGAAGAAAGAGATGAAAGAGCGTCAGAAAGATTTCGCAAAAACGCTCGCAAGCTATGCAGACGTTTACGTTAACGACGCATTCGGCACCGCTCACCGTCGTCACGCTTCTACAGCAGTTGTAGCCGACTACTTCGACCAGGATAGCAAAATGCTCGGCTTCCTCATGGAGAAAGAGGTTAAGGCCGTTGACAACATCCTTAAAGATATCAAAC
>CAZJKZ010000070.1:0-13731 GCA_964546885.1 uncultured Bacteroides sp. | reverse complement strand
CACCGTAGTCTTCAGGAGAGGTGGCGCCGACATTGCAGCTGCACCACTTCGTTCCGCTTGGAAGACCGAGGTCGATGGCTTCATAGGTATTTGCCGAAGGCGGAGAAGGGCAAACGGCACGAACAGAACTCCCGTATTAGCGGCCGTAGTCGTAGAATAACTCATAAGTGCTGGAAAAGAAGCCAAGGTGGTACGCGTAGCTGTCGTCGTTCGGATAGAGCGAACTCGACCAATAGTCTCCGCCGGTGGTCGCATTGACTAGACCGCCATCCCAGCGAGATCCCGCAAACGGGAGGAATATCCAGCATCCGTTGGGACCTGTCACCAGATATCCGCCCACGCCATTCAGCTGTGTCCGTTCCCAGTTGCAGCAGTCTAGCAGTTCCTCTTGCTGCTCAGGCGTCGGCATTCGCCAGTCGCCTCCCATACGAACGTGAGCAACGTCATATTCGGTACCTGAGATATCCTCGCCGATGTTTATGAATTCACTTTTTGATTTATCCCAGAACGCGTAATTTTCCCGGGTGTAATCGCTTTTCTCGCTCGTCTCCCCCCAGGCAAAGTAGCCACCGTAGTCTTCAGGGGAGGTGGCGCCGACATTGCAGCTGCACCACTTCGTGCCGCTCGGAAGACCGAGGTCGATAGCTTCATATGAAATTGCCGAAGGGGGCGGCGTTACAAAGCTTATGCTGTCGATGGACTCAATGGGGATGCGGTAGACCGAATCGGGCGTATAGACCTCCTGGACCACGTGTTCCCTGTGGTAAACTCCGTCAAGGCCTATATGTGAGTGCATTATGCTGCTGACATCCGCCTTTGGAAAAGCGTTGGTGACGCCGTCGTTGCGGTAGACGTACATGAAGTCGTTCAGCGATGTGGCGCCGCAGATACACGCTGCAAAGAGAAGTAGGTATAATAAGTATCTTTTCATGGTCTGATGAGTTTGAAGGACAAAGATGGGGTGCGAACGATATATACGGAGGACGACTGAGCCGGCAGACTGAGTACCGCGCTGCCGTTAAGGTCGGTCGTGGCTGAGGAGATAAGCCTGCCGTCAACGGTGTAGATTGCCACAAGGGTTTGTGGGTCGAGATTCGCCACGGTCATGGATTCCCTGCCAAGGGTGAACAGCGCCTCGGGCAAGACGGCGCTGCTGATACCTGTGGGATCGACATTAACATAGGTGAGCCTCTCCGCTTCATCCGACGGCAGACTTACCGCGTTATGGTCGGTGAAGATAACAACATCGGAGTCCTGGAAACGTATCACAGGGTTCTCCTCCAGAAGAATGGTGACGTCCTCGCCCGACTTGCAGTGAATCCGCAAGGCATTGGGGGCATTGGGTGACGCCCAGAATGCCACTGACAAGAGCAGCAGGGACAAAGTAACAAGTTTTCTTTTCATATTGATTGGTTTCTATAGTTTGGTTTTTGATGATTTAATTAAAGGACGCTTTTACTTTATGTCCCTGAGATTTACATCCTGATTATAAATCAAAACAAGTTTCCCGTTGACAACACGAGCTTCTGTCACCGGATGTATCTTCGAACATGGCGTTCTACCAAACGTGACTGCGACTTTCTTCGACTGATCTTCTTTGCATTTAAAAACCACATCATTAATAGCATCCCAAACGTCGCCATAAGATGGCCAAAATCCTAAATGTTTTAGCAATTCCTTTGATTCTGTTTTTTGAGCATCCGAGCAGCTCTCACACTCAAAGACAATATAGTCATAAAGCTCTGTTGAGATTGGAGATATAAATGATGGGCTATCTGAGACAAGTAAGTGACCATAAAGTCCGGTTAAGGGTGCAAAACTTACCGGCATAACTGCATCTTCAGAGATTACGGCTTTGACGTCAGCCCCTGTAATAGCTTCTAATTCTGGAGCCGTCCAGTTGTCATTATTTAGTAGTGCAGTTACATTTAGTTTGTCTTTACTGTCAATAGTGGTTTGCACTGTCTTTATTTTCCAGTCCTCCACATTGCCGATCCATTGGGGTGAATGTTTGGTCTCCTTAAGGAAATCTTTTGCTTCAAGTTCCTTACAAGAAGTTTTCAAGGTAATTAATAACTGTTTCATCTCATTACTGTTTCTTATCTGGTTATTCATTTATGGCATATCGTTCTTAGGCTTTCTCTTTTTCACATTCTCAATTTGGCGCATTATTGTAAACGATATCCTCTCAGGAATCATTATAATTGATAGATATGTGTAGGACATAACCATGCACTCACTTCATATGCCCTGAAGAAGCTTCCTTCCTGAAATAGATTAATTATCTGCCAGTAGCCTGGATCCATCCGGTCTTGCTCTATTTCCAAGATATCTTTTATTCCTGCCTTTTTTTCAACCGGCGCATCAGGTGGGAGGGCGCCGGTATGGGTTTATTTGTTCTGAGGGTGCACTCTAATTCTGACTACGGGCAAACGGCACGCACAGGATACCCGACGTAGCGGTAGCTGCTGTCACAACTCAGGCAGCTGATGTATGCGATGTGTTTATACGTAAGTTCACCACCGGAATCGAAGCTAAGGTTGTAAGCACTGTCGTCGTAGTCGAACGAACTCGACCAATAGCATCCGTTGGAGCCCGCATCGTCGAGATCGTCATTCCAGAGATAACCCGCCAACGGGAGGAATATCCGACCTTCGTTGGGACCTGTCACCAAATACCCGAGAACGCCATTCAGCAGTGTCCGTTTCCAAGTGCAGTGGTCTATAAGTTCCTGCTGCTGCTCACGCGTCGGCATTCGCCAGCCGGCCCCCATTCGCACATGGGCAACGTCATATTCGGTGCCGGAGATATCCTCGCCGATGTTTATATATTCATCTTTTTCATTATCGTAAAAGGCATAATTTTCCCTGGTGTATTCGCTTCTCTCCCTCGTTTCTCCCCAGGCAAAGTAGCCACCGTAGTCTTCAGGAGAGGAGGCGCCGACATTGCAGCTGCACCACTTCGTGCCGCTCGGAAGACCGAGGTCGATGGCAAGTATTTCACCAGCTCGCTTGGTTAAATCATGGAGAAAGGTTTCGCGTTTCTCTTCAAATTCTTTGATACTTCTTTTAATAATTTTATTCATGATAATTTTTGTTATTTAATTTCCATGTTAGTTAATCTGCTAATTTATTCTCCGTTCAGTTATCAAATTTTATCACCAAATGCTACCGTTATTTCTCCTACCGGGGATTTCACAGGCAAAGGTAGAGGTTATGCTTTATGTTGCCGTCGTTTCATCTGTCGGAATAATCTGACAGTTAATTCAGTGTAAATTCAAATATTCGACCGATAAATCGGTCGCTTTTATTGATTTTACCATGATCCGTGGGTTGCACCCACGGCTACATTATTTGGTGGCTACGCCACCCCAGATGTCGGCTTGAGATTTAAGCAACTCAATAGTTGCTATTCTGGCGGCATGATGTATTTCTTATGCCGCGTCCGAAAATCGATTGGGATATTCTCCATAATTTGGGTATTTATTTTGTGCCTACCTCCTTTCAAGCGAATCGACTATCTCTTTTTTCTGATGCAAAGTTACGATTGCTATGGCAATCCATTCTCATGTTCGATGTCGGAAAAACCTGACAAGTCGATTTTAAATTTCTCTCCTACACAGGCAGTTTATGCAATTGAGGATACATGGTAGTGAATTTCCATATATCTTCACAATCCAGGAGTAGAGATACTAAGCGACTCCAGAATTGGGTCATTGGAATGTTTCCTGGCTTAAGCCACACGGATTCATTATTTAAATTATCAGGATCAGAGGCATCATCTTGAAATTCTGCTCGACCTCGTTGCCAAGTAAATCTCAGTTCCCCATCAACAATTCCAAGCCTCACCACTATGAAATATACCCATTCACTACAATTATAGAAATAAATTTCCCTATCGATATCACCTAAATCAGATTCAGCTATCCATGAAGGCCTATCCCATACAATCTGCATGTTGTTTTTAATTGCCGATTCAATCTCTGAAAGAGACGATCCCCAGTCCTCTAATGATTCTTCAAGATCCTCTATACCTTCATTACTATTATCAGGAGTCGCTAACACAATTTCATTGGTGCCATGAGCTATCATAAGTTCTTTAATAAACCCGGCGATAAGCTCAATATAATCGAGTGGGTCGGAATATGCTCCCTCCTCCCTTTTTATTTGTTCAAACTTAGTCCGGAATTCACTAACAATGTTCTTATCCATGATTCGAAGTATTTATATTATTGCCTACCTCCTTTCAAGCGAATCGGCTTTCTCTTTTTTCTGATGCAAAGTTACGATTGCGATGGCAATCCATTATCATTTCATCTGTCGAAAAAACCTGACAGATTCAGGCTTTACGAAAGCCGCATTCAGCGTGATGATTGTTTTCCAAAAAATAGCTATTATTAGCTAACATTAGTATTCGCAAAGATAAAACAAATAATCGGATACTGGCCTTTATGTTTTCGAATTTGGACTTTGGAATTATCGGGCGAGCGACAGATTGAAGCTTATGCCGTAATTGGTGTTGGTGGTGGGATAAGCGCTGGTGGTTACAAGCGGGGTATTTACCTGATGCTCGAAATATGCCGCAACTGTGACTTTACGGGAAAGGATATAGCTGGCGGTGAAATTGATTCCGAGAGTCTTTGTTCCCGAAGTAGGCTGCGTGTAGTTGCTCTCGATGCGGCGTATTAGAGCCTGTGTATTCTGGAGATTGACATCGCAATTGAGAGTTAGGTCGTTGCTTACACCCCTTGCAGTACCCTTCATTTTCAAGATGGTATTGAAGCCCACGATCTTGTAGCCGGCACCTATAACGATACCTCTTGTAGTGGCCTCCACCACTTGTCCTGCCGAAGAATTTAGAGTGACGGTACGCTGGTCGCGGTACTCGGCATTGAACTGTATGTTATTCTGCATCGTGGCGTTGACACCAAACAAGGGTGCGAATTTCTCTGTAATAGCCACAGATGAAATATTATAGGGCGAGGACGGAATGGGCTGTCCCGTAAGTTCGTTGAGCGTGAAACCACGGTTGCCGTCAACACCCACCCAGTTGATAAACGAGGTGTATGAGCCCACGGAGTAAGTACACTGGTAGGCGTGGTTAAGAGTAAACGACTTGAACCATTGCTTCATATTGCCGGTGTTGATAAGGCCGTCGTAAGTGATACGCCAGTTGGGCAGAACGGCAGAGAATCCGGGGAATGGATCCAGCGTCACCTTATTCGGGTTAGTACCGGTGTATGCTGCCAGGAAAGCCGGGATAGTGACATCCGAAGAAGTCTGGCTCACCTGCCCTACCTCCGGGCTAAAGGGATGTCCGGCATTGGCTGTACCCTGAAGGAAGCCTCTGTCGGGATAGTTCAACCCGGCATACTGCATCTCCACACGGTCGCGCATCACGGGCAGATACTGCAACATATTGTTGAAAGCCTCAGAATAGTATCCGTCTATCGCCTTCGACGATTTGAGTGCCGTCTTAATGGCGCAGTGGGTGCGTGTATATGAGCCTGTAAGCATTGTGGGCATACCCTCGTACATGAACTGCATCGACTTCGAACGATTGTCGGTACGGTTCATTGTAATCTGCACCTTAAAGCCTTTGAAAAGTTCAAAATTAGCCTCTACGTTGAATTCGCTCGAACGGGTCCAGACAGCAGGCGACGTCTGACCATCGTCGGTAATAAGCCAACCTCTGTCAATAGCTTTCTGCACATAATCTTCACCGATAAAACCGAATGCGAAGTCGAGACCGGGCGACATAGGGCCATAAGAGTTTGACTGGCCGAACAAATCTCCGATATTGGGCCGGAACAGAGGCAGAGACAACTGCTTGGAGGAGCGATACCTCACTGATAGATTGCGCGGGGAGATGAGGACGCGGGTGGCATACTCTCCGATATTGCGAAGCACTGACTTATCGTCCTTAAGCTGCTCGATTATGGTAAATTTCAACTCCTGATCACCACGAGTATTCACTCTCACCGAATTAGCATCAATTACGTCGTACTTAATAGGGAACGGTTTATCTGACAAGTCGGTTGCACGGACACGCACTTTTTTATTTCGCAGATTGTGCTGTATCACTATCGATGTGTCAGGCTTAAGAGCGAAAGTGCGTTCGTAGCGTTTTGCCTTCGGCGTTTTTGAACGGCCGGCCGGCTGGCTACGTTTTGTGGCATTAAAACGCTGATCCACATCTTTGATGAAGGGTATTTTCTTCCAAATCGACTCGAAATTTATCTTTCCGTCGGTGTTGAAAGCCGCCTGGTCGGAGATAGAGTTGCCGAGCTTCACGCCCTCGATTGTCGCACCTCTATCCCAGCGATAGGTGGCATTATATGATGCGTTGGCTGTGATGAAATCAAGGATGGGAATACGGTTGAACGGGGCTTTATATGAGGCTGTGAACGACTGGTTGTAAGCCCATGGCGTACCAAGCGAAAGAATAGAAGACCATACGGTGTCCTGCCACTCCTTGTACTTATCGGGGAACAGACGTTTGTTAACGGCACCGGTAGTCTCTTCAACACGAGCCGATGTATTGGTGTTAAGCGAAAAAGACAGCGATTTTGTAAGATTCCATGAAAGCGAGAACTGACGATCCCATAGGAAATTCTTGCTCACCGACACAGGAAGCTGGAACATAGCATCCGTCTCCGAACGCGTCTGCTGTTCGTAATAATACCTCGACATTGATGTTAGGAAGGATATATTATTAGGCAGCCATTGGAGCTCCCACTCCTGCACAAATTTCATGTTCTTATTCTGCGTTTTTATGGAAGCAAAAGGCTTGAACGGCTTAATCATCGGTGAATAAGAATATTGCAGCGAACCACGATAATCGTTGGTGTACTCATATTCGATAGTCGGGTCGTTTTTATGCTGCTTGGAGAAAGAGAAGTTGATAGTGAAGTTGGCGGGATCCCAAGGCATAGGATTTTTGCTTCGCACATCAAATTTCAATCCCGACAGAGAAAAATTCTGAATATTGGTACTCTCTTCGGCATACGAATTGATAGAGTCGCGGTCGTGCTTGGTGGGAGCGGCATCGAGTGCGTCCTTCAGCAGCACGTCCTGATCCAAAGGATTATACTTCGGCGTGGTGCGTTCGTTGGCCACTGAGTAGTATATTGGAGCCTTAAGTTTCACCTTTTCAGGGAGGAATCGCCCGAGGTCGGCCTGCACTGCGAATGTGAGCTGACGATAATCGTCGAGACGGCGGTCGTTAAGACTTTGATCCACCGCACCGAATCCGGCAGTCTCGACATGAGTCCCGGCATTGATTGTGGCGATATCCGACATGGCAAGATTCACGTTAGCCTTCATAGCCCAGCCTCCGGCTTCGTCGAAATCGGTCACCTTAAGCTCGTTGACCCATATAGTACCGTCCTTTACAGTGGCGGCATTATTACGCACACCGATAAGAATCACTCTAACGTCGGAGAGCGACGGATTGCCAAGCACAGAAATGCGGTTGCGTTCGTTATTGGGGTCACGGCCCGTGAAAATTGTGGCGTAGCTTATGCCATCCTCTTCGTTGCGCTTGGCAGCATTGCGCTGCACCTTAAGATCGATGAGAGTCTGGAGGCTGAAATCAAAGAAGTTCTCCTTTGGCCACACGATATATCGGTTGGTGGGCGTGTCGGAGTATAATCCATGCGGAGTGATCTGCAACGGCACCTCGTATTCATAATAGTTGGCCTTTACGTCGGAACCAAGGCGGATGAACAGCGAAAGCTCGCCGTCACGCAGATTGGTCACATCGTCGACAAGCTGCTCGGCGTGTGTCCACATCTGTATACGTTTATAGTTGCGAAGGTCAAGAGATGTGTTTTTATACACACCGCGTGCGTCGCCTGCCTGCAAGCCCGTAACCTTCATAGACATTGACTGCTCGTTGAGCTGCACAATCTGCGTCTGTCCGGGGTCGGAGATACGCGTTACGCCCGGAGGCAAAACATAGTTGACCGGCTCTCTGCGCGAGTTCTCCTCGATATTCACCACCGACACATCGAGTTCGCCCTCAGCCGGCGCGTCACCGCGGTTGTTGAGGTTGAACGCATAACTGCGCCATTCGCCGCGCACAAGTTCGAGAGTGGCGAATCGCAGGTGGGTCACTTGCTTGAACCCTGTCATAAACATACGTGCGAATCGTATGGTAGAGAAGTCGTTGATGCTACCTACTATTTTCTCATACGCCTGCAACGGCACTTTGAACTGGTACCACTCCACTTCGGCGGTCTTACCGTTGCGAAGCGTTACGATAGATGTCTGTTTGTCGGTGATGTAATTTTTACCCACTACAAGATCCTGAGGGCGTATGGATATTCGGTACTGGAAATATCTTTCGTACTCGTTGAGCGTATTATCCTGATTTATATCCTCCACATCGGGGTTGGCGCGCGAACTTTGGTAAAGCGGGTCGCTTGCGTCTTCGGGGGATAGAGAGTTGCCTTCAACGCCATTGTAGCGTTTGTATCGCTGGAGCACACCAAGACGCTCTTCGTCGTAGTCGTAGCCTCGGTAGAAGTGATAGTTATCACCGGCGGGGTCATTGAACGGCGAGAATTTGTCGTTTTGCATTTCAGCAATTCTGGAGGGCGACAGACGATTACGAAGTTTTTCGAGATAATCCCGGTAAGAAGGTGACGTAAACTCCATATCATTGGGCAGACCGTCAAGACCCACGTCCTGCACAGTGCGCGCTTTAGAGGCATTGTCAAACGAGTAAGTGAGAGAATTTTGCTTGGACACTCTACCCCACACTGTCTCGGTAAGGAACTCATCGTTGCCGTCGTAAGGTATACCGTTCTCATAACTCTTAAGTCCGTCCTTAAGAATATCCTCTGATATTTCACCGAAATTGAGATACAGGTCACCGCCATCAAGATTGGGATTCTCCGGATCAAGGAACGGATTCATGAGCCAGAACTGCACATACTCTATATTGCTCTGCTCGAAGTTGGTGTTGTCAAGACGGCGCATGATACCACCCCAACGCTTCTCGGGATTAAGCAAGTTGCCTTGGTCGTCAATATTGTCGGCATCAAGATTGTAGGGACCACGCTCAGTGGGATAGAACGACAAGTTAAGAGTCTGTATAGTTGATGATTCACCATAAGTAAGTTGACGACCGGGGAAAATCTCACTCGACTTGATTTCACGAATATACGGATTTGACAGCATGTCAAGATCGCTCTTGATGTAGCCTGGAGCCATCGACGAGTTGCGCTGTGTGAAGAGGCGGTCGATATAATACCAGTTGAGCAACGCGCGGTTTTTGCCATAGTCCACATTATTGCTCAACTGTGCCTCGGGGAAAAGAGCGTCTTTTCCGGGATCGTAAGGAGTGGAAGCCAAGAACCAGCTATAGGGCGAGCGTAAGTCGATACCTGTTTGAGTATATTCAAAGTCGTCGAGATATGAAGAGCCCTTATTTGAGCCGGATTTCTGTTGGTGAGGAAGCAAACGAGCATATTCAGCGAGGACACTAATGCGTGATGGAGCAGTGGCATTCACAGTGGGGATCTTGTTAAGTAAATTGGTAAGCCACATAAATTCGCTGTTGTATGCAAGGTTAAGACCAAACATAGAGTTGTTGACAGTCTCGTTGCCTATATCCACCTTCTCCGTAAGAGCCTTTTCGGAGAAATGCAGGAGGGTAGCTCCTATATTGAGATTGCGGTTGAGCTGATATTGCAAGTCAAGACCGAGGAGCGTCTTACGTTGCATCGAGAACATTGACTGATTTTCAAGTGTTACGCTCACATTTTGCCCGGAATCGATGATCGACTGGTTGGTTATCGTAACGATACCCATAGCATAATCCACAGTATAGTCGGAGTTTTCGACCAGTGTCTTTCCTCCAGCTGTCACAATCACCGAACCGCGGGGCACATTCATGGCATTGAGTCGGATTTGCGATCCTTTTGAAGCCTGAAACTCGCCTGTAAGTATAAATTTGTTCTTATCGGCAAACTGTCGAGCCACCACCAAAGTAGAGTCATAAAGCTCTTGATACACATATTTTTCTGCCAACGAAGGATTATCAATTTTGCGTGCAAGATGCTCGCCGAAAGGCTCTACCACAGGAAATACCACTTTACCTGTGGCAGGATATATAGTGTAGCCTTCGACGAAATCAAAGAAGCCGTCGGGGTTGGATTCATTGTTGGAGTCTATGCGATCCACGTTCATCACCTGCAGCAGCGACTGATTGTTAAGTCCCGGGACAGGCAGATAATTGATAGCAATACCTGTGGTGTCGCTCAGATACTTGACATTAAGCTTGAAGCGCTGCTTCTGTATCTGATAAGCACCAAGATTATACACATTCTTCATCATAAGATCCCATGTGGGCAGCTTTGTGGATATCGTGGTGCCTTTCAGCATCTTCACATACAAAGCCTGGTCGGTTGTAGTGATATCCGACGAAAACTCGCCCACTTGATACACCTGGCCATTGTAGGTGTACTGGAAAGCTACGGCGAGCACTTCATCAGAGCGAATAGCTGTCTTAAGCGAAATATACCCGAGAGTGGAGTTGAGCGAATATTCGCTTGTTGACAGCAGACGCGCGCTTTCCACCTTTTCGTAATCCTTACCACCCTCAATACCATAGGTCTCAAGCGGTGCAAGCACCTGCGAAACAAGATTGATGTTGCGGGCATCGGGATAAGATGTCTTTAACACCGACAGCAGATTATTTGACGAATTGGAGGGATTGTCCATAGCCAAATCCGGAATCCAATAATCATTGGCAATGACTTGGTTCTCACCCAAGTCAATGAACGACACCAAATTTCGCGCCTCCTCGTATTTATGACTTTTATTGGTGATCCACACCTCTATGCGTGTAATATTCACTCCCGACGACACGTAGGGCAGCTTCGAAGCGAATGTGTCGTAATTGTCGCGGAAGAAATGGGCAAGGAAGAAGTGACGGTTTTCGTCGTATTCGTCAGCATTGATTGTGAATTCGGTGGTCTGGGCTCCGCCTTTGGTACTAATCGTCTTTGATTCCGAGTTTTGCTGCGATACGAGAGTCGTGGCGGTAAGTTTGCCGAATTGCAGTTTTGACTTTATACCGAACAATGCCGTTCCGCCGCGGATAAGTGACGAACCGGTGGTCATCGACACGTTACCGGCTTCAATATTCTTTACAATATCATCCTCTTCGCCTTCATAAGCCAATTTGAGATTTTTCGAGTCGAAATCGAATGTAGCATCCGTATTATACGTCATGTTGAATTTCAGACGATTGCCGACACCTGCGTTGATAGTAGCCTGTATTTTCTGGTCGAAATCGAAGTAAGTTTTTCGGCGAGCCGAAAGAGCGAGAGCCGGATTGTCGGTCTTATTGCTTTTCACACCCATCTGCACCTTCACTGACCCTTGTGTCTTAAGCGTGACGCCACCGGGCCCGAAGATTTTCTCCAAAGGACCAAGTGCGAAATTCATATCAAGAATATCAAACGGCTGCCTCTCCGTGTCGTTGACAAGTGCAAGATTGCGCTCGCGATAGTAGTTCTGAAGCGAACGGCGCAACTGCCAATTGTCGTACTGCGACTTTGTAAGCATAAAAGGTGTGGCGATATCAACATCGCCCATTTTTGTGCGCACGATATAGTATCCCGTTTCCGGATCGTACTCTGCCACCGTGGAGATATTTGAGGGTGTCGACAGATCGTAAGCGAGCTCATCGTCAACCAATTGCTCATAATTTTGCGGCACGGTAGGACGTATGGGGAAAGGCAAATCTATAGAATCGCCAGGAGCCACGGGTGGAGGCGGAGGATAAGCCTGTGGAGCGGGCACCGACACCTCAGGCGGTATAAGCGGACTCTGCCCTACAGAGAGCAAAGGCACCACTATTCCTAACGCAAAAAGCAGCAGGAAACCAAAAGATTTATATCGCTTAATTAGTTTTCTCATATATTCGCTGTCGTATAGGCATACGCACGATAGATATTATAACGTAAACTTTGTATCATTTATTTTATGGAGCATGAAATTATTTTGCTTTAAGGAAATTAATTACTAACTTTGCCAACGCATTTAAAATCCGATTAGAAATACTTTCTATATATAATAAAAATCTAATAAATCCATCTATGTTAGAAAAAACCAATGTGAAAGCCATTGACAAGGTAGTTGTCAGGTTTTCAGGTGACTCTGGCGATGGCATGCAGCTTGCCGGCAATATATTCACCAATGTGTCGGCAGAAGTAGGCAACCAGGTATCCACATTTCCCGACTACCCCGCAGAAATCCGCGCTCCTCAGGGCTCGCTAAGCGGTGTGTCAGGCTTTCAGGTGAGCGTAGGTCTTAATGTGCATACTCCCGGCGACCAATGCGATGTGCTTGTAGCAATGAACCCCGCCGCACTCAAGACCAATATCAAATTTATGAAACCCGGCGGCGTTCTTATCGTGGATATAGACTCTTTCACAAAGGCCGACCTCAACAAGGCACTCTATACCACCGACGACCCGATAGCCGAACTTGGCATCACAAATGCCCAGATACTGCAAGTGCCGGTCACATCAATGACAAAAGCCGCCCTCGCCGACAGCGGTATGGACAACAAGAGCATGCTCAAATGCCGCAACATATTTGTACTCGGACTCGTATGCTGGCTCTTTGACCGTCCTCTGGAAAGCGCAAAAAACTTCTTACGCAATAAGTTCGCAAAAAAACCGGCAGTGGCAGAGGCCAATATCAAGGTGCTTGAAGCCGGATACAACTACGGAGCAAACACACATTCGTCGGTCACTACATTCCGCATAGAGACTCAGGACCCGCGTCCGGGCGTGTACACCGATATTAATGGCAACACCGCCACAGCGTGGGGTCTAATTATGGCATCGGAGAAATCCGGACGCCCGCTGTTCTTGGGATCCTACCCTATCACTCCCGCCACCGACATTCTCCACGAGCTTGCCAAGCGCAAGGATCTCGGCGTGAAGGCATGCCAGATGGAGGATGAAATAGCCGGCGTATGCTCGGCCATAGGTGCATCTTTTGCCGGAAATCTTGCCGTCACTTCTACTTCGGGCCCCGGTCTGGCTCTTAAAAGCGAGGGTATCGGCCTTGCTGTGATGGCAGAGCTGCCTCTCGTCGTGATTGACGTGCAGCGCGGCGGTCCGTCAACCGGTCTTCCCACCAAAACCGAACAGACCGACCTTATGCAGGCTCTTTACGGCCGCAACGGCGAATCGCCAATAGTAGTGCTCGCAGCAGCCTCACCAACCGACTGCTTTACTATGGCTTTTGAAGCATGCCGTATAGCCATCGAGCATATGACTCCCGTAATCCTTCTCACTGATGCATTCATAGGCAACGGAGCATCGGCATGGCGCATCCCCGAAGCCGACGAGTATCCTGAAATAAAGGTGAAGTATGTGCCCGAAAGTCTGCGTGAGAGCTGGCGCCCGTATATGCGCGATGACGAAACGCTTACCCGCTACTGGGCAATCCCCGGCACAGAGGGACTCGCCCACCGACTCGGGGGATTGGAGAAAGACGCTACAACAGGATCTATAAGCACAGATGCCGCAAACCACGAGAAAATGGTGTACGCTCGCCGTGAAAAGGTGGCTCGCATCGCCTATGACATACCCAAGGCCGAGGTGCTTTGCGATACGGGCTCTGACACTATCCTTATCGGATGGGGCGGCACATACGGACATCTCTACACTGCAGCGCGCGAACTCTGCGCCGAGGGCCTGCC
>CAZJKZ010000069.1:0-13817 GCA_964546885.1 uncultured Bacteroides sp. | reverse complement strand
CCAGGATGCAGATATAGATATGACTCACCAGAGTTCAATTATGAACATAAACTAATCCCTCGTAAAGCGATACATATTTTTTACCATTTGGATTATGAATAAAACATTGTGGCTTTCCGTAGCCATACTTTCATTGCTGACTACAATCATAATACGCCTTACAGTCTTTACTGAAGACTGTAATCTCCTGGTTCTTGTCTTCACCTTGGCCTTTACATTCGGCATATTTACCTTGATAATATATATTGCTAAAAAAATATATAATTGTCTATACAGATAAAAGTCTTAATATTAGTAGAATAAAGTGCAGTTTTTTGTTGATTATGAAAAAAAGTTGGTGGATTGAGAAAGTTTGTTTAACTTTGCAGTCGAAATAGTGCCTGAGGCGCACAGAGGTGCGCTGTTGAGGGCTTAAAAGGGAACGAGGTGAGAATCCTCGACAGTACCCGCTGCTGTAAATCCAGACTATACGTTAATGCAGAATTCAGCAAAATGCAGAATGTGTGAAGAATAATGCAAAATGTATAGTCCAAAAGAAATGTTGGTTGTGCAAACGCAAAATTCAGAATGGATTTTGCATCTAGCATTCAACATTTAAGAATATATGCCACTGGCCATTACGGCTGGGAAGGCTCAAAAATGGGATAAGTCAGAAGACCTGCTATTTCGACCAACGCACTGCGAAGGACCTGCGGGATTATGGGTCGAGACTTTTTATCGATGATTTTCATTGGTATTATTTCGATGCTATGAGCTGCTCTCGTCGCTGATGTGGACTGATGTGATAAAGACGGAGCAATTCTTTAACAATCATAATTAACCAATGAAAAGACAATTACTTTTATCTGCAATCGCAATGACGGTTGCAATGGCACAAGCCCAGAGCGATTTGATTACGCTCGACCTCACAAAGTCAACAACTCCATTAGAGTTCAACGATGAAAATGGATCGTGGGTAGATACCTACGATGACGATGCCGAGAGCATAGATAGCCAGGTGTTCTCGTTCGTTCACAGCGCAATGGCTGAATGGAAGACATGGTGGGGCTTCACCGCATCCAACAGCGCCGACAATGCTCGCCCGGAAGACACGCTCACTCATCAGTGGAGCAATATGGGTGTAGGAGGCATTGTGCTTAACGAAGACGGCACTATTAAGAAAAACGAGTTCGGTGCACCGGTTACCTCAGCAGAAGTGCCTTATCTGGTGGCATTCTACAGCTCATATATGAGTGCTCGCCCCGTGGACATGAGCTTTGTCGATGGACAGAGCTACATTGCAGAAGGCGTTTATGTCAACCTCAACAGCTATGCTTACTATAGCATTGAAGACGGCGACAGCTTCGCTCGTGCATTCACCGACGGCGACAAGTTCACTCTCACTATCCACGGTGTGGCTCCCGACGAAACAGAGAAGACTGTTGAGGTAAGTCTTGCTTCTTACACCAACGGCGACCTCACAATCAACCGAGGTTGGAAGTATGTCGATCTGAGCGACCTTGGATTAGTCAACGAAATTTACTTTACATTGGAAAGTACGGATAGCGGTGTTTATGGTATGAACACTCCCGGTTATTTCTGCCTTGATAAACTTATGGTTACACCCAATCCAAATTCTTCTGTCCAGTCTGTTTCCGCTGAAGAGGCCAATATCGCCTATGAGCGTACTTCGCACACTGTAAGCCTCACGAATGCTGAATTTGCCATTGTATATGATATGGCAGGTAATAAGGTTATGACAGCTGACAGCAAAAAATTTAGTGTTGCCGGGCTTGCTCCAGGTGTGTATATGGTAAAAGCAGCAAACAAAGCCTTGAAAATCATAAAATGATAGTACACGTAGATAAACACTCTTTAAATAGGATAGGGGAATGGGCGCTTAAGCCTGTTTCCCTGCCTGTCATTCTTACCAAAAGACTATCCTTAGATTTTTTAGTGGTGGGGATTGTGCTGCTGGTATTATCATCGTGCAATAAAGACGATGTGATTGAAGATCTAACAGGTAGAGTGCCTGTAATCACACTCGACAGCGAAGACGGCATATATACCGTGAAGGTAGGACGCGAGCTTACAATCGCTCCCGACGTAGCTAATGCCGACGGCGCTACATATACTTGGATTTCTGATAATGAGATTATCAGCCACAGCCAGCAGCTAACTGTGAGCTACGACGATCCGCAGGATGTTTACGTGATATTCCGTGTGGAGACTCCTGCAGGCACCGCACAAGAGGAAATAAAGATTGAAGTGCTTCAACGAACTCCTCCTGTGATCTCGCTTGCTTTTCCATCTAATGGACTTAAAGTCCTACCTAATACAGAATATATTTTTACGCCAGATATACAGCATGCCGACGAGCCGGAATTTAAAATCGTATGGACTTGCAACGGAGAAGTCGTTTCCGAAGACTTGACCTACTCATTCTGTGAAAGTGAGTTGGGCATATATGCAATTACTGTTAAAGCAAGCAATGAGGATGGCGAATCTTCTAAAGAATTCGATGTGGAGGTTGTGGAGAGTCTCCCTTACAAGGTCTATTTCCCGTCGCCATCGTATTTCCAGCCAATAACTGACCGAAGCACAATCGTAGGACGCACACTCTACCTCACTCCCATCCTTGAATATATTGACAATCCTACATTTGCGTGGAGTGTCAACGGCGAAACTGTGGCAGACGCTTCTGATCGAACCTACAAATTCACTTCGGAAAAAGTAGGGGAATACATCGTGACGGTGACAGTAGCGTCCAATCCTGTGAGTTATGAGGCAGCGGCACAACTCAGCCGTAACGTCTCGCGTGGAGATATGCAGTTGATAGCCACTGTGGTAGTGCATTGCTATGAGAATGAAGACGCCAATATCCGCAATGGTGCCACAAGCGTGTATGCCGACAAGGTATATGAGTATCTTCCTGCTCCCGGACAATATGTGAACGAACTTGCCACTGCCGGATTCACTCCTGATGTAAATACTCAGCAGAAAGCCAATGAATACGCGTATAATCGACTCAAAAGCAAGCTTTATGTGTCGCTCGGCGGCTGGGGAGGCTATGTGATAGTGGGCTTCGACCACAGCATAAAAAATTCAGGAGGGGATTATGACTTTGCGATTCAAGGAAATGCGTTCAACAGTGCGAACGGTGGCTCCAACGAGCCTGGCATAGTCTATGTGATGCAGGATACCAACGGCAATGGTCTGCCCGATGATGAATGGTACGAACTTCGTGGCTCTCAGACTGGTAGAGAGGGAACGATACAGGATTATTGGTGTACCTATTTCCGCCCTGCCGGACCGAAAATGGATGTTACATGGGTTGATTCAGAAGGAATTAAAGGCAGCATAGCATACATCGGTCAATTTCATTCACAGGACTACTATTATCCGGTTTGGGTGGAAGCTGAGTCATATACTTTGTATGGGACACGTCTGCCCGCCAACAATACATTTGATTCTGCCACTGGATATTGGATAAATAGCGCTTTCCCGTGGGGATATGCCGACAATATGGGAAGCGATTGTTTGAGTGACGATACTACAACAGGTAGCGGACAGTATAACGGATTTAAGATTTCGAATGCTATACAGCCCGATGGGTCCCCGATAACACTAAGTCATATTGATTTTGTCAAAGTTCAGACGGGAGTCAATGCGCATAGTGGCGCAATTGGGGAAAACTCAACCGAAGTATTCTCGTTTGAATCTTTAAACAAGTGATTTAGATAAATGGATAACGGTAAAAACAGTAAATAAATGAATTTTATAAAAAATATCTTTTTTTCTGCCGTCTTATTCTGTGCAGCTCTGTCTTTGACGGGCTGCATGGAGTGGGACTATGGAGAAGACACTGAAGATTTCAACGCCGCTGGTAACGGCCTTTTTATATGCAATGAGGGGAATTTTCAGTATAGCAACGGCACGCTGTCATATTATGACCCGGAGACTAATCAAGTGCAGAATGAGGTGTTTTTCAGAGCCAATGGTTATAGGCTTGGCGACGTTATCCAATCCATGACAATTTATGACAATAAAGGGTGGGTTGTGGCAAATAATTCCCGCGTTGTGTGGGCTATAGATATAAATACATTCAAAGAAATCGGACGTATTGAGAATATGTCATCGCCAAGATACATCCATTTCATCAGCGACGAAAAGGCTTACGTCACACAGCTGTGGGACAACCGTATTTTCATTGTCAACCCCAAGAAGTACGAGATAACGGGTTATATACAGGTGCCTAATATGGCAATGGAGAGTGGCTCCACGGAGCAGATGGTGCAGTATGGAAAGTATGTATTCTGCAACTGTTGGAGTTATCAGAACCGAATAATCAAAATCGACACGGAAACAGATAGGGTGGTGGAGGAGCTGAAAGTGGGTATCCAGCCCACATCTATTGTGCTGGACAAATACAACAAGCTGTGGACTATCACCGACGGCGGATATGAAGGCAGTCCTTATGGCTACGAAGCTCCGTCACTGTATAAAATAGATGCTGAGACTTTCACAATAGAAAAGCAATTTAAGTTCAAATTGGGCGATGCCCCAAGCGAGGTGCAGCTCAACGGCGACCGTGACAAACTCTATTGGATCAACGATGCCATATGGAGCATGGATGTAACGGCAACTCGTGTGCCTGTTCGCCCCTTCCTTGAGTCCCGTGACACAAAATATTATGGTCTTACCGTCAATCCTGTAAGCGGAGAAGTATATGTAGCCGATGCCATAGATTATCAGCAGCAAGGCATGATATATCGTTATTCTCCCGATTCAAAACTCCTCGATGAATTCTACGTTGGCATTACCCCCGGTGCCTTTTGTTGGAAGTAAATTAAATACAGAATGCAGAATTTAGAATGTGGAATCTTGAATTAGAATGACTTATGGATATGAGGATAGATAAAGATAACTTAATAGTTGGAAACAATAGAAAAATAGCTATAAGAGTTGTGCGTCTTTACAAGTATTTAGTTGCGACTAAAAGAGAAATCTTAAAAGGACAGTCTAAAGCTGCTATTGCTGCAAAAATGACTATTGCCTTAAAGGAAACTAATGAATCTATGTATTGGTTGGATATTTTTCGTTCCTTCAAGGCAATAGTCATTGCATTCTGCATTTTGCATTCTGCACTCTGCATTCCGGCGTATGCTCAAGAGCCCCGCAAACTTCGTGAGGTAATTTTTTGGAGCCAACGCCCGATGAAGGATATAGGAGTGCAGAAAACTACATTTGACTCGCTCGCGCTTAAAGAAAACATTGCGCTGTCGATGGCCGACATACTCACTTTCAACTCATCTGTTTTCGTAAAGAGTTACGGACGCGCCACGCTGTCAACTGTAGCATTTAGAGGTACTTCGCCCAGCCACACACAGGTGACATGGAACGGTATGCGCATCAACAACCCCATGCTCGGTATGACCGACTTCTCTACTATACCCTCATATTTCATCGACCAGGCTACACTGCTCCACGGCACATCTTCGGTCAACGAGATCGGAGGCGGACTTGGGGGCTTGGTTAAACTCGGTACGTCGCCCGATGTGCCCGAAGGCGTCAATATCCAATATGTGCAGGGTATAGGTTCGTTCAGTACTTTCGATGAGTTTGCGAGAATTACCTACGGTAGCGAGAACTGGTCATCATCAACCCGCTTTGTGTACTCTTCATCGCCTAACGACTATAAGTACATCAACCACGACAAGAAGATAAACATTTATGATGAAGATAAGAATATCATCGGGCAATATCATCCTACCGAACGCAACAAATCAGGTGCGTTCAAGGATATGCACATCCTTCAGGAGGTGTACTACGACAACAACAAAGGCGAACGTTTAGGATTTAACGCGTGGTATATCAACTCTAACCGCGAATTACCTATGCTAACCACTGATTATGGCGACGAACGCGACTTTGAAAACCGCCAGCGTGAGCACACCTTCCGTGGTGTGGTGTCATGGGATCATTTGCGTGAAAATTGGAAATTTGCGGCAAAAGGTGGATATATCAACACTTGGATGGCTTACGACTATAAGCGTGAGACATCAAAAGACAACTGGGCGACAATGACCCGGTCACGCAGTAAAGTGAACACTTTCTACGGCCAGGTAGAGGGCTCGTATAACCCGTCAAGAAAATGGTATCTCACTGCCAATGTGTCGGCGCATCAGCATTTCGTACGCTCTGAGGATAAGAATATAATACTCCAGGACGGCGGTAAGGCTATAGTTGGATATGACAAAGGGCGCGTTGAGTTGTCAGGTTCGGCTTCTGTGAAATGGCAGCCCGTGCACCCGATAGGTCTGTCGCTCGTACTGCGCGAGGAGATGTTCGGCGACAAGTGGGCACCCGTAATCCCTGCTTTTTTCGTTGACGGACTTTTGTCAAAAAGAGGAAATATAATGGTTAAAGCGTCGGTGTCACGTAATCATAAGTTCCCAACATTAAACGACTTGTATTTCTTGCCCGGCGGTAATCCCAAATTGAAAAGCGAGGATGGTTGGACTTATGATGCCGGAGCCTCATTTGACGTGAGGTGTTCTTTGCCGTTTCCTGTGTCGATTGGAGGAAGTGCCACATGGTTTGATTCTTTTATTGACGATTGGATTATCTGGCTGCCTACAACGAAGGGATTTTTCTCACCTCGCAATGTGAAGAAAGTGCATGCTTACGGCATCGAGGGTAAACTCAACATCGCATTTGAGCCTTTCAAGGGATGGATATTTGATCTTAACGGGTCGTATTCCTGGACACCTTCAATCAACGAAGGCGAGAAGATGTCGCCGGCCGACCAATCGGTTGGTAAGCAACTTCCATACGTACCAAAACATTCTTCTTCTATTACCGGAAGACTGACGTGGGGGCATTGGAGCTTCCTTTATAAGTGGGCATATTACTCTGAGCGATATACAATGTCGAGCAACGACTATACGCTGACAGGTCATCTGCCTCGCTACTTTATGAGCAATATCTCCCTTGAAAAGGGGTTGTTCTTCAAGTCAGTGGATATGCAGCTGAAGCTTGCCGTCAACAACCTTTTCAACGAAGATTATCTTTCGGTGCTTTCACGCCCGATGCCTGGCATAAACTTTGAGTTTTTCATTGGCATCACTCCTAAATTCACTAATAAAAAGAAGAAGACTGATAACGAAACAAACTATTGACCAGATGAAAATAAAGTATCCAATCCTCAGCTTTGTCCTGCTGTGTCTGCTTGTGGCATGCGGCGGAAATAAATCTTCTAAAGTTGACGATTTCAACAAAGTGGTGTACACGCCGGAATATTCGTCGGGATTCGACATAAAGGGTGCCGATGGCATGGAGAGCGTGATTATCACAGTAAACAATCCTTGGCAAGGAGCTGATAGCATAATGTCGCGCCTCTTCGTTGCCAAAAATGGCGAGTATGCACCCGATGGTTTTGACGGCCAGATATTGAACGGCGAAGCCGAAAGGATTGTGACTATGTCATCTACCCACATAGCTATGCTTGATGCCATTGGCGAAGAAGGGCGTGTGGTTGGAGTCTCCGGTCTCGACTATATTTCTAATCCAAGCATACAGTCGCGTCGCGACAGCATCGGCGATGTTGGCTATGAGGGAAATATCAATTACGAGCTGCTTATGTCGCTCGATCCCGATTTAGTTCTGCTCTATGGGGTAAACGGCGCAAGCTCGATGGAGGGGAAACTTAAGGAACTCGGCATACCGTTCATGTATGTGGGTGACTATCTTGAGGAAAATCCTCTTGGAAAAGCCGAATGGATGGTGGCTATTTCGGAAGTTATCGGTAGTCGTGACAAGGGCGAAAAAGTATTTGCTGATATCCCGGTCAGGTATAACGCCCTGAAATCAACAGTGCAGAATGGAGTTCAGCATTTGCCAAAGGTAATGTTGAATGCGCCCTATGGCGACTCCTGGTTCATGCCCTCCATTTCAAGCTATGTTGCACAATTAATAGCTGACGCTGGAGGCGACTATATATATAAGAAAAATACCGGAAATTCATCGGTACCCATTGACCTTGAAGAAGCATACAAGCTTACTTCTGAAGCCGATATTTGGCTGAATGTAGGAATGGCTAACACGCTTGATGAACTAAAAGCCACATGCTCGAAATTCACTGACACTCGTTGTGTCAAAAACGGCGATGTATATAACAACACTCTCCGCACAAACGCAGCGGGCGGAAATGATTATTTTGAATCGGCTGTAGTGAGCACTGATGTTCTTCTTCGCGATCTTATAAAAATTTTTCATCCGGAATTGGTAGAAGAAGATTTTGTCTACTATAAACAACTGAAATAAATGCGGTCAAGAGCCTCAATACTTTTTATTAGCCTGTCAGCTCTCACGCTTTTCCTGTTTATGCTGGATCTGTCGGTGGGGGCAGTTGCCATACCTCTGCGTGATGTTTGGGGGGCTTTGACCGGTGGAGAGTGCCCTCCCACTACTGCAAAAATCATTCTGAATATCCGATTGATCAAGACTGTAGTTGCTCTTCTTGCAGGAGCTGCTCTGTCGGTGAGTGGCTTGCAGATGCAGACCCTTTTCAGGAATCCTCTTGCCGGTCCCTATGTGCTTGGCATCAGTTCGGGAGCGAGTCTTGGTGTTGCTTTGGTGGTTCTTGCGGGTGTAAATGTCCCGTTGGGTATTGCCGGTGCTGCGTGGCTTGGCGCGGCGACGGTGTTGATTGTAATAGCGGCGGTTGGACATAGGATAAAGGATATAATGGTAATTCTAATTCTTGGTATGATGTTCTCGTCGGGTGTTGGGGCAGTGGTGCAGATTCTTCAATATCTCAGTAAGGAGGAGTCGCTGAAAGCTTTCGTAATATGGACAATGGGTTCGCTCGGCGACGTAACGGCACAACAGCTTACAATACTTATTCCATCAGTTGTCGTCGGACTAATTCTTGCAGTCCTGACCATCAAGCCGCTCAATCTTCTCCTTTTCGGCGAGGAATATGCCGTTACGATGGGATTGAACATCATGCGATCGCGCGGGCTTTTATTCATCTCTACCACGCTCCTTGCAGGCACCGTAACAGCCTTTTGCGGACCAATAGGATTCATTGGACTCGCTATGCCCCACGTCACCCGAATGTTGTTCGCCGACAGTGATCATAGAGTTCTGATTCCCGGTACAATTCTTACGGGATCTTCAATACTGCTTCTCTGCGATTTGGTTTCCAAAATATTCACTTTGCCGATAAATGCTATCACCGCACTGTTGGGTATTCCAATAGTCGTCTGGGTAGTTGTCCGCAATCAATCAGTGACTGCACGATGATAGAGTTACAAGATTTTTCAACAGGATATGGCAATCGGACCTTGATACAGGATGTCGATGCAATAATCGGGGACGGCAAACTGACGGCTCTGATAGGTCGCAACGGTTCTGGTAAATCTACTTTGCTGAGGTCCATTGCCGGATTAAACCACAATTATTCGGGAGAGGTTCTGCTCAATGGCCATCGATCTGCTGATATGTCGTCTGAGAAGTTGGCGAAGAATCTCGCCTTTGTATCTACAGAGCGGACTCGTATTCCCAATCTTCGCTGTCGCGACGTAGTCGCTATTGGCCGAGCTCCTTATACCAACTGGATAGGTCGCCTACAGAAAGATGACAAGGTGATTGTAGAAAAGTCGTTGGCTTCGGTGGGAATGGCTGCGTATGCCGACAGGACAATGGACAAAATGAGCGACGGAGAGTGTCAGCGTGTGATGATCGCGCGGGCATTGGCTCAGTCCACACCTATAATTTTGCTCGATGAGCCCACTTCTTTTCTCGACTTGCCCAATCGCTATGAACTATGTTCCTTGCTTTCGGAGTTGGCTCACAAGGAGGGTAAATGTATTCTTTTCTCTACTCACGAACTCGATATTGCATTGTCGCTTTGCGACTGTATTGCGTTGATTGACACGCCGCATCTGCATTGTCTCCCCACAGATGAAATGCGCACGAGCGGCTATATTGACCGCCTTTTCCAAAATGAAAATATGACTTTTGACGCTACTACAGCCTCAATAATAATGAAAAAGTGAGGGTAAATTCAAGAACGAAGTGCTTTATTTGGCGGAACGACCTCCAGGATGAGGGATTACATGTGAAACGTTGCTTTCAAGAAGTATTTTGAGATGGGTTCTCAACTTCATCATACGGCACTTCCCGATTACCATTGCTGTTTCGGCGATTATATCGTCAGGGTCTGTGTCGACGGATTTACTATTACTGACCTTGACAAAAGCGGGGTCTATAGATTGCCGATGCAGACTGTATAATTGGCAAAAATAAGCCGAAGGACTTGTATCAGTTTATTCCATTGGAAAGAGTGTCTCTACTAATCGTATTTTATCTTTAAGCGGAAGGATGAAGATGTCTTGTTTCATCAAGTCTGCATAGATCTCCATATTCGGTCGTAAGAATTTTCTTTGACGCTTACTGTTGATAAGTGCCGAAACCTCAATATGTCCTTTGGAATTAACGGAGAGGGAGAGATTATCTATAGCTCTTCCATGAGTGTCGCGGAACAATGAGTCTGTTTTATCCTCTTTGCCAAGATAACCGAAGGTAGTCAGATTTCTGTTCAATGTTTTTTGGATAATACTGCGCCATGGCTGAGTAATACCATATTCTGTCGCGTATCTGTTAAAATGCATGATGGCATCTGCAACACGGTTTATCTTCGCATTGGCATTCTTAATACCATTTTGTTTAGCGAAATCAAGTAGGTCGGCCTTTGTAATCTCGTTTGTTTTACCTCCGATACTCAATCTTCGTTCAATATTGGGTCCGGTTCCGTTCGTATTGAAAATGAAAGTCATATCGTATGCCGGCGCGAGCCGCCATTTGCCATTTTCTTCAAGAAGGAAGGCGAAGTTCTTGTTATGATCGTCGGTGTTGTTGGCCATAACATTAAAAGCCATCCTGCAGAAAAGCTGTTCAATCTCCGACTCTGAAATTGAAAGTTCCCGGCAAGTAGCTACGAGGTCTTCATAACTGCGAGCTTCCGGGTTCATTGCTGCCAAAGTCTGCATATGGATCTTCTTTCCGTTGACTCTATCAAATCTTTTCGTAAGGAAATGATTGATCCCTTCAACCGGCAACAAACGACATTCCTCCATAGTGATTCCGGATGCGACAGCAATATTGTAATAAGCTGTCTCAATTTCAGCGATGGGCATGTACTTATCTCCGAATTTTAGAATGTAATAGTCAAAACCGTCAAGTCCGTCGGTTTGTCCTGAACGTATTTCCCCGGTCTCGAAATTTATAGCTATAATAGCTTTCATCTGCCTGCCACCGGCAGATGTACCAACCGCCAGAAGTGCCTGCAAGGTCAGTGTCTCGTCAGTATTCAGAACCATATTTCCCCTGTCTTCAAGAATTTTCAGGGATATATCATACATTGATTTGATGTCGATTATGCGAGTATGGGTAAGATCATCGGCGTATGGCTCATACTCCAGTGCGCCCATTCCTCTTGTGCCTATAAACATCAGCTTATAGAGCGGAGTGACTTTGTTACGGGGAATCTTATTGTCTTTTAACCATTTATCAAAAAGGGTGTTACCCCACGAATCGGGCAGCGAGTCTGCTATAAAGGGAGGCAAACCTTGATATAGCGGTCGATCATCTCCATAAATTGGCAAAAGATAATTTCTGGACTTTGAAGATGACAGCAGAGGTGCAATATCAGGTATATTGGTTAGCTTAGGATTGTACATAAAGTATATTCGTCTCGTTGCCGATTCCCAAACAAGCCGTCCGATTTCCTGTCCCCACAATTTTACTTTCAGATGCTTCATGACTGTCACTTTTTAGATGAGTGCCTTACTCGCTGCACTTTCCTGTCGTTATCGTCATACATATATGGCGACTCTGGCAACTCCGGTAGCAACGCTTCCCAGTTCTCGCCAAGTCCTATAACCCTCAGTAATCTCAGCAGGGTACTAAATGAAATGTCAGTCATATTGCCTGACTCAAATTTATAGAGAGTAGTCATACCGATTGAGGCAGCCTCAGAGACTTCTTTACGGGTCATCCTCAACCTCAACCGATAGTCCCGGAACCTCAATCCAAGATTCCGGATCACATCAGGAGTTGCCAGTGATTTATTTGATAGTATCATTATGATGATATTTATGTCCTATTATTTAATATAACATTCCGTAGAATGATATTTACAAAATTAGAAATATAATCCTAAACCACCAAATTTATTGCAAAAAAATTATTCGGGAATGTCATTCGGTCAATTTTCTTACCCGGTTTACATTGTTCACTATGTTGTAATGTATCTTTTCTATGCATGGCTTTGGCCACGCGGGTTAAGTTATGCGGAGACATGACCAATATGTGTTAGGCTTTTCTTTATAATAATTATTTTGGCGTGGGGTTCTTTGAAATTTTACGATGAGCCGGTTCGAAAGTCTCTTTCACTGAAATTTTTTGGAAAAATAGTCAACTGCCAAATTAAAATTATTTTGGTAATTAACGGTATTTATTAACGCGAGTTCGGGATAAGAATTGCTTTAGAAAAATTGAATCGGCAGCTTGAAAAAGTTGCCGATTCTTTTGGCATTATCTGTCATCACTATCCTGATCTGTTTCCACTTCAACACTTACCGCAATTTCAAGCATTATTTTCTTTCATGCTTATGCAGCCAGTGGAGACATCTGTTTCCGAAAAGGTTCTCCTATAACAGATTTGTGGAGGTGAAGGTCTTCCTGCTTCAGTAAGTGATTATTGTAAAGATATCTTTTCAACTTTGCATCCTTGTAGGCGAATTACTATTCCTTTCTCCGGTTTCTCAATCTTCTGACCATTGATGTTATAATATTCGATTTTTTCATTATGCTCAGAATTCTCTATAATTGGGCAATACAATGATGAATTATTTTCCAATACAAAGCTTTCGCTTCCCCATTTACCGAAAGATAAGGTGTTATCGTCCAGATTGTATATAATAATGTATCTAATATCGTAGTCGCCGTCCTCATCGGTGCCAGTTTCCTCCCAACGCATTACCGACGGACTTAGGACCTTAAAATTTAAAACTTCCTTATCGTCATCGCCGTAAATTAAGTTTACAGTTCCGTTTTCATTGAAGGTGAGGCTCATTTTTTCGTCGGGATCTCCCGGATATTTTACAGCGTACCCTTCCCAAGTGCCCATAAGCTGATTGATGATTTTTCCCGAATTGTATTCTAAACCGTTATTTGAGAGAACAAAGCTTTCGCAACCCCATTCACCAAAAGATAAGGTGTTATCGTCCAGATTGTATATAATTTCATAGGCTTCCATATAGTCGTCCTCGTCGGCGCTGGTTTCCTCCCATCGCATTACCGACGGACTTAGGACCTGAAAATTTAAAACTTCCTTATCGTCATCGCCGTATATTAAGTTTACAGTTCCGTTTTCATTGAAGGTGAGGCTCATTTTTTCATCGGGGTCTCCCGGATATCTTACAGCGTACCCTTCCCATTTGCCTATAAGTTGATTAACAATATTGCTAATAGTTTCTGTATTAGAAGCATGGGATTGCTGGAAGGAAAATACAGAGATAAATAATGTTATATAGACTATAATTGCTATTTTTTTCATTTCTTGCGCAAATCAGATGATTTTATTTTGTTACTTAACTAATACTTTTGTACTGGAATTCCCGAACCTATATTTGTTAAAAGAGACGATATGATTGCCAATAAGGTTACAGATAGTGAAATAAAATTTAGTTTCATTTTATTATTGACCTGAATAAAAACCAATCTAATGATATCCAAACTAAATAATCAAGAAACTTATAATCAATATA
>CAZJKZ010000068.1:0-13832 GCA_964546885.1 uncultured Bacteroides sp. | reverse complement strand
GCTGTTGGCGATAGTGCTGCGTGTGAGCCGCACTCGTAATTTTATCGACTGCGTATCATTTCCGCAACCTGAGCCTGAAGTAGTACCGGAGGAACCAATTCCTGCCGTACATCAACCTTATGTGCCACCGACAGTGACTCCGGCTCCGCAACAACAGCCTGCCAACATCACCCCGCAACCTGTCAACAAACCTGTTGCGCCTCACTTCCCGAAAGCCGATAGCGTTGAAAAGTGGACTAACGACGATCCACTGCCTGAAGAGAAAAACCAGACACCGGATAATAACGAACCGGCACCGGAAAAGATCAAGAAGAACCGCCCCGGTCTGCTTGACAGAATTAAGGGTAAATGGGAACGTCTGATATCCTCAGAAGGTCTTGAAGACGACGCTCAGATATAAACTGCGTATCCGCCACAGTCACCTAAAATTATTAACTTGCAAATTAATACACCTACCTATATATGGATTCAGAACTACAAAACAACCAGGAGTTTTCCATACCAAACTCCAACTCTACATACTCGCCCCAGAAAATCAAGGTGATAGGTGTAGGCGGTGGTGGCAACAACGCCATCAACCACATGTACAACCTTGGTGTGCGCAACGTGTCGTTTATCGTAGCCAACACCGACCGCCAGGCTCTTGAAAATTCTCCTGTGCCCACAAAGGTGCTTCTCGGTCCCAATATCACAAAAGGACGCGGAGCGGGCAACGTGCCTGAGCGCGCACGCGAGGCCGCCGAAGAGAGCGCAAATGAAATAAACGACCTGTTCGACGATGATACCGATATGGTATTCATCACTGCCGGCATGGGCGGCGGCACAGGCACAGGCGCTTCGCCGGTGATAGCGCGTGTGGCTAAAGAGCGCGGTCTCCTCACCATCGGTATCGTCACCATACCGTTCCTCTTCGAAGGACCTCGCAAGATTATGAAGGCATTGGAGGGAGCAAAGGAAATGGGTAAGTATGTGGATGCGCTGCTTGTAATCAACAACGAGCGTCTGAGCGAAATCTACCGCGACTATGATTTCCTTAACGCTTTCGGCAAAGCCGACGATATTCTGTCAATGGCGGCAATAAGCATTTCAGAAATTGTCACCTGCGACGGCTACATCAACCTTGACTTCAACGACGTGGACAACACGCTGCGCGACGGCCACACTGCCATCATCTCCACCGGCTACGGCGAAGGTGAATACCGTGTGTCTAAAGCTATTGAGGATGCCCTCAATTCTCCGCTTCTGCGCAACACCGACATATACGGCAGTAAAAAGCTGCTCTTCAACCTCTATTTCTCACGTGAGGCAGAAGACAAATTCAAGATCGACGAGACTAACCAAATTACAGAATTTATTTCTAATATTCATAGTGATGTTGATGTAATCTGGGGTGTAGCGTTCGACGACTCGCTCGGCAACCAGGTGAAATTCACTATTCTTGCTGCCGGATTTGATTCTACTCTGAATTCAGAAGAAGAAACCGCCAGTCCCACTCATCACCAGTCGTTCCGCCCGTCGCACGGTGCGATTTCCACTCCTGCTCAGAAGGAAAAGACCGTGCAACCGTCTACTCCCGAAAGAGAGAAGAGAGAGAACAAGGCTCTGGAAGATATTTACGGACCCGACAAACTGCGCGAATTCCAGCGCACAAAAGACGAAAGCCGCTTTATCGTGCTGAAGCCTAACCAGTTTGACGATGACACGGCAATTGAGGCTATCAACGACAAGCCGGCTCTCAACCGCGACCGCCAAACTATCAGTGCAGTGCGTGGTACAGGCCAGAATACAGAAAAGAAAGGCCCGAAGAGCATCAATTTCGACGATATATAATTTTTTGCCTCTCATAACGGCAGACGATAGCATATCTTATGATAAGCCATCGTCTGCTGCGATCAATTACATTGCTATGCGAATAGACTTTATTACGGTGCTTCCTGAAATGATAGAGCCTCTGCTCAACTATTCTATACTCAAACGCGCGCAAAACAAAGGTCTTGCCGAACTCGTAGTGCATAATCTACGCGACTATACGCTCAACAAGCACCGCAAAGTCGATGACTATCCTTTCGGAGGCGACGCAGGCATGGTGATCCAAGTGGAGCCTGTGGACCGCTGTATTTCAGCCCTTAAAGCGGAGCGCGACTATGATGAAGTAATATTCACAGCTCCCGACGGCGAGACTTTCAATCAGAAGATGGCTAACACAATGTCGCTCCTTAATAATATTATAATCCTTTGCGGACACTATAAAGGCATCGACTACCGCATACGCGAGCATCTTATCACACGCGAGATATCTATAGGCGACTATGTGCTCACCGGGGGCGAACTCCCGGCTGTGGCTATGGCTGACGCCGTGGTGCGTCTGCTGCCCGGAGTAATTGGCGATGAGCAGAGCGCGCTCTCCGATTCGTTTCAAGACAATCTCCTGGAGCCGCCTGTCTACACGCGTCCGGCTGAATACAAAGGGTGGGGGGTGCCTGAGATTCTGCTGTCAGGACATCAGGCTAATATCGACAAATGGAAGTATGAGCAGGCCATGGAGCGCACACGGCGTCTGCGTCCGGATTTACTTGACTAATATATCTGAGCTGTAATCAAACGTAACGCTAATGACGAGCGACAATATAAAATACTATCTGATGCTATGGCCGCTGAAAGCAGTGGCTTGCTTGCCGCTTGGTGTACTCTATGCCATAAGCGATTGTATATGCTTTGTCCTGAAGCATGTGCTGAAATATCGCCGTAAGGTAATCAATGAGAATCTCAGGGCTTGTTTCCCGGAAAAATCACCGCAGGAAATCGATATTATAAGAAACGATTTTTACCTGCATCTTAGCGATGTGATTGTTGAGACCATAAAACTTCTTAACATCTCCGATAAAACTCTGGATAAGAGGATAGAAGTGTTGAATTATCAGCTCATTGACGATATATCGAGAGAAAACAAATCCATAATCCTCTTTCTTGCCCACTATTGCAACTGGGAATGGGTGCCCGACGTAGCAAGATTTTATACTACGGAAATGAAATCTTACCATGTGTACAAGATGCTGCGCGACCATGTGTCCGACCGTCTTTTCATGAAGATACGCAGTCGCTTTCGCTCTATCGGCATTGAGCAGCATAAAGTGGTAAAGGAGGTACTTGGCATGGTGCGCGACCACGAGAAATTCATGATTGGATTTATCTCCGACCATAGACCCAATATAAAGGAAGCGCCCTATCACATGCAATTTCTCAATCATAATACACCTGTCAACGACGTAGGTGAGGCGTTAGGCAAACGCTGTGGGATGCGTTTTGTGTATCTTGACTTGTCAAAGCCGCGCCGCGGACATTACCGTATGGAGTTCAAGGAGCTTACGCCGGAGCATCCTGAAGAGAAGATGGCTTATACAAAGGAATATTTCAAAATGCTTGAGAAAAGCATTCTACGGCAGCCACCGTATTGGTTATGGTCGCATCGCAGATGGCTCTATCATTAATTTTATCAGATTAAATAGTCTATGACACAGTTTATTGTATATACGGTGATGCATTTTTTAGGCTGTATGCTTTTTTTCTTATGCATACAGCGTCCGATGTTCATAGTCTACAATATTAAAACGAGTCGTGATAAGATACATTTTAAAGATCTGTGTCAAATTTACCGCTATGGCTATAAGACCGACCTTGCAGTGGCAGCGTATCTTACTGCCATACCACTATTACTGAGCTGGATCCACTTGCTTTTACCTGTATTCAATCTTCGCACTCTGATTATAGTCTATGAGATTGCGGCGGCGGTGGCAGTCAGTCTTCTCAGTGTTGCCGACACTGCCCTTTACCGCTTTTGGCAATTCAAAATCGACAAATCCGTGCTTGTATATCTCCGCAATCTCAAAGGAGCGTTTGCGAGCGTGTCCATCGCCTATATAATCGCAGCTTTTGCCTTTGTGGCCATCGTATGGGCGATATATTTTGCTATTATGGATGGAGCTCTCATTATAAGCGGTATAAGCAATAATAATCTTTGGCTTAATGGTGTGATGCAGTATTTGTGTGCCGTAGTCATAGGAGTGGTGTTGTTCGGACTTTTGTTTTTAGCTATCCGAGGCATCAATTCTCGACCCAACAGTCCAAGTATAGCATATTACAGCTGTAATATGTTCTTCAATCACGCGGCCATCAATCCTGTGTACAATTTCATATATTCTCTGTCGATAAAGGAGGAATACAAAGGTAAATTCAAATTTTTTGATGAGGAGACATGTCAAAATGAGGCAAAGAAGATGTTTCCTACTTCGGGTAATACAGTAAGAAAACTTCTTAATTCTGATCGGCCAAATATCGTGCTGATAATATGGGAAAGCCTGTGTGCGGAATATGTAGAAGCAATAGGCGGAAAAAAGGGGGTAACGGACAACATCACGCGTTTGTCCAAAGAAGGCGTGCTGTTCACCAACATGCGCGCCACAAGTTTTCGTACCGACCGAGGCATTGTGGCTATTCTAAGCGGCATTATAGGCCAACCCACAACCAGCCTGATAAAATACACCAAAAAACTACCTAACATACCCGCATTGCCTCGCACACTTAAATCTTTGGGATACTCCACCACCATCATGCACGGCGGCGATCTCAGCGTGCTTCATAAATCTGATTACTACGCAGCATCAGGCATGGATACCCTTATAGGACAATCTGATTTCACAGACAAGGCTCCCACATGCCGTTGGGGCATCCATGATAATTATATGTTTGATAGGCTGTATGATAGGGTAGTGGACAGTCCGGCTCAAGGTGCTCCATGGATGATAACACTCCAGACTCTCAGTTCGCACCAGCCTTTTGAGGTGCCTTATCATCGTCTTGAGCATAGAATCTCCAATTCATATGCATTTGTCGACGATGCTTTAGGACGTTTTGTCGACAAAGTAAAAAAGACACCTCAATGGGATAACCTCCTTATAATTGTGACGGGCGACCACGGTATGAACGACAACGATGTGCCTTTGGAGCATCACTATCAGTCGCACATACCGCTGCTGCTGCTCGGCGGAGCCGTAAAAGAGCCGGCAATAATAGATGATATAGTGTGCCAGACAGATATCCCGGCTACTATTTTAGGCCAAATGGGGGTGGATCATAGTGACTTCACATTCAGTCGTGATGTCACCGCCGACACCTACACTGATCCTTTTGCAATGCACAGCTTCACCAATGGATTTGTGTTCAGCGATCTCTCCGGCTACACGGAATATGACCTTATATCCGACAAAGCCATCAAAAATGATGACCCCGACCGTCAGCATAAAGGCAAAATAATACTACAATATTTATATTCAGACTTAGCCAATAGATGAGAAAAGAAAGCGATAATATTCTTAACAGAGTGCCGTTGTGCATTATAAACAATTTTCTGCTGCTGTATATATGCTATGCAGTGTGCCGCGCTATATTCTTGGCCATTAACATGCAGTACATTGCCGGCGACATGAGTGGCATGCATTTTTGGTGGAATATTATTAAAGGCAGTTTCAAATTTGATACAGCCACCATATTCTACTGCAATCTGCCTTATCTGCTGCTTGTGCTTCTGCCCCTGCATTACAAGGAGACCAATGTGGTGAGAATCAATACAAAATGGATTTTTATAATAATCAATTCATTGAGTATAATAGCCAATCTCTTTGACAGTGTGTACTATTCCTATACCCAAAGGCGCGCCACAATAGGACTACTCGATGAATTCGGCAACAATACAAATATAGGATCGGTGGTATGGGTCGAACTGCTCAACAGCTGGTATCTCGCAGTGGCTGCGGTTGCCATGATTTTCTTTCTATGGAAATGCTATAGGTCATCGTATTATAATTTCAAATTTTATTTTTCAATAAAGCGTTATTATATCACGCGCTCGATATGGCTGGTTGTGATAGGCGTATTGGTGGTGATGGGTATGAGGGGAGCCACCTTCATAAAATCGAGCCGTCCGCTGGCGGTAAACAATGCCCACGAATACGTCAACGATCCCTCACAAGCGGGCATAGTGGTGAACACCACATTCTCTCTGCTGCGCACAATTCAGAAAAGAAAAGCCAATATACCGGAGTTTTTCGAGGATACACAGGTGCTCGACGCCTATTTCACGCCTCTTCATTATCCCAACGACAGTGCGGCTATCAGCAAAAAGAATATCGTTATACTAATTGTAGAGAGTTTTGCCGAGGAATTTATCGGAGAGCGCAATAAGAGCCTTGATAACGGCACTTATAAAGGCTACACCACCTTTACTGACTCTCTGCTTCATCATGCCACCACATGGGAGCACACCTACTGCAATTCATGGGTAAGTATCGACGCCATGCCTGCAGTGCTGTCATCAATACCTAAGATGTACGTATCATTTATTCTCACTCCTTATGGCCTCAACGACATACCGAGTATAGCCAAAGAACTCGGTGGCTGGGGCTACCATACGGCATTTTTCCACGGCGCTGAAAATTCGTCAATGGGATTTCATGCCTTCGCCAATTCTGCAGGATTCAAGGAGTATTATGGCCGCACAGAATATGATGAAGACCCTCGATTTGATGGAGAAAAGGATTTTGACGGCACTTGGGCTATCTGGGACGAGGAATTTCTGCAATTTTTCGCCGCTAAAATGTCGGAAATGCCTCAACCGTTCCTTACTTCAATTTTCACAGCCACGTCGCACCATCCTTTTGCTATCCCTGAGCGATACAAGGATGTGTATCTCGACGAAGGTAAATGGGAGTTGCATAAATGCATAAGATATACTGACAATGCCATAAGACAGTTCTTCAATACAGCGAGAAAGCAACCGTGGTACGACAACACTATCTTCGTGATTTGCGCCGACCATGCAAGCAGCAAGACCACTCACCCCGAATATATGACGGCTTTAGGTAAATTCAGAATACCAATCATTATCTATGACCCGTCAGGAGAGCTTCCTAAGGGAACACAGCCTGGTATAGCACAACAAACTGATATTATGCCTACAATCCTCGGACTATTAGGCTACGATAAGCCGTACATAGCTTATGGTAAGGATTTATTTGCCACAAATCCAAAGGATACATGGGCTTTTAATTTCCACAACATACCGCAATACATAAAAGGCGAATATATCCTGCAATATGATGACTACAAGCCGTCAGGTCTATATCATTTTACCACCGACAGCTTGATGAAGCATAATCTCCTGGAATCCGGCAACTACGACAAAGATTATGTAAAGCAGATGGAGCATGAAATGCAAGCCATACTCCAAAGCTACGAAACCCGCATGCGCACCGATAGCCTAAGATTAGAGTAATAAAGCGCACCTTATTCCACTTGCCAGCTCTCGATGGTGCGCAGCTGACTGGGAAGAAGGCGCCCTCCGTTATCTGCCAAAGTGTTTTATAGTGCTTCGCTAAAATATTTGAGTTAACTTACATAGTGTAGGACAGGCCAAATGATATTGTCTGATTATACATTTTGGAGAAGCCACTCTTCTTGTACATAGGGTTAAACTGGCGAGTGTATTCAAGAGAGATGCCATAATGGCATTTAAATCGGAATACAGCCTTTCCTGACATGCCGACTTCGAATCTGTTCATTATACCCTCATACGCATTTTCTCCCTTACCGAACAAATCACATTCAAACTCATCCCCGGCATAGCCATCGTTACTATGGTGTAGTCTGGTCCATTTTGATTTGCCAAACATTCCGAGCCCGAAATATGGACCGGCTGAAATATTAAGTTTGAAACTGTCGTTTAGTATAAGCGCATATCCTGCTCTAATTGGGAGTTCGAGATACACAGGTGTGGTCTTGAGGCAGCTTACAAGAGTATATGGGTCGCTTTCTGCACCTGAAAGAATGGCTATGCGTCCGTCTGTCGGCTTTGATTTAAGTCTTAAAGCGCTTTCAGCAAGCCAATTACTCCCAATTTCATATTCGCCTGTGACTCCTGCCAGCCACCCTGCAGACGTTCCTTTCATATGGTCTGCCGGGAATGACAGAACGGCACCTGCCTCTATGCCACAATTGAAGGCATTTTGTGCCCTTACTACGCTAGTAGTCAAGACAACAGCAATAGTCGTCAAAATTAAGGATATTTTTCTCATAGTTTTCATTTTTGGTACTTTTTTACTAATTACAGTGTCATTTCCTATATTATAATGATTTCCTTACATAATAATTAATTTAATCAATAATTTGGAATGATCTCAGATCTTGCAGGAATTGAGACTGAGAATGCTCCAATTGTGAGCATTAATAAAGTAATGATTTTCTTCATAGTTTTGTTTGTTTATTGGTGCAAAGTTAGGCATTAGGATTATTTCCACCAAGCATTTTGCATCTTTTTTCACCTCACCAACTAATTTATTCTGTCATTGATATTCAATAAATTAACTCATTCAATTTTATAAAAAATCTCACCTGCACCTCACCGTCCCATTTTTCAGCTAAAAAATACCCCTCCCAATCCCAATTTTATGGGCATATCTCATGCGACCTCGACAAAAACGTTCGGAGAATGCAGGGACATCACATGCGATGTAATCGCATTTACCCCCTGCTTCAAGTATCACCTTGTCGACAAGCGCTTCAATACCGCTCCTCTTTTGACAGCCAAAACACATAGCCACTGTGAAAAGCACAATGGCTATGCGGCTAATTGCAGATCTCATCAATTTTGAACATTGACGCATATCCGAAGAAAAGTGAAAAAGTGTTTTTTGATTTAATTGTGATTCCTTTATTGAAAATTGTTTTAGGTTAATAAATAGGGCGTTCAGTTTGATGTTCCAATTTTTTTGCTTAATTTGCAATCATAATAGCTTATGAAGCAGTAAAATATTTTCAAAATTAAACTAATTTTGAATCAAATTCTACCTTGTGTTCAACATTATTATACGCTATTGAATCACTAAAATGATAACATTGAACTGAACACCTTAGCCAATTGCTTACAACGGATGGTCAGAATATCAATATCCGTTCAAACCGATAATATAATTTTTTGAACAATAATTAATCCTTTCACTGCATATATCTGCCAATATATAGAATGGTCAATTCGATACCATGCCATAGAGATGAATAATTATCGGCTCCGTGATGTCATTGTATCTGACCACAATAGGATGATGAAAAACTTCGTTGGTCTCGGACGCTTGAAACGAAATTTTTATAGTCCCTTTAGACGCTGGCATAATGTCCGAGACACTGGCATTAATGCAGTCACACGGTGTCATTACATTGGAAATCGTTATCGTGTCATTGCTCTGATTTTTAACCCAAAATATAAATTCTCGATTAGCCCCAGGGGGTACTGTCCCCATATCAACTGTATTATTTTCAATAATGAGTGGACTTTTGTTAATTGTTTCAAATTTTCCTCCGGATATGATTTTCATGTAGATTCTATCGATCGCCCTATTTTCTATAGGATTACCAAGTCCTTTAATGGCATGCCGATTATCTATAAGAAATGTATGTAAAGACTGAAGGTCAGGTAATCTATTCATTTCAGAAAAATGCCCCAACGTATCAATTATTACCGGATAGTTATAATTGGCGTTCCGTATAAATTCTGTTACATTTTCAAGTGTATCCGGGCGAATAATCAATACGGTGGTCGCATAAGCATTGGAAAGAGTGTCCAGTCTGTCACTGAGTTCTTTCCAATAAGGCAAATGAAGTCGACAAGGTGTACACCCCTTGGTATCAATGTATGAAACTATGAGATAGTCCGCATCGAGAAAATCGACTCCGTAGCTTCGATTAAACAGACTGCATATACTGTCACCTGGGAGCGTCAGTTCTTGCCCCATATATTCTGTAAGTACGTTTTTTAGTTTTTCGTGTGTATAATCTTTACCCTTGTTACATCCTGATGCGACAAGGGTAAAGATTAAGGGAAGCCAATTAATAAAGCTAAGAAAATGCCTAATGTTTATATTCATTATATTTATATTTACGTATGACAGTACAAAATCCGTTTAACTTGGGATCAGGCTTTCCGGTACAAGATTTGCAAGTCGTGCAATCAACATAGGTGTATCCTTTAAAGCGACCCCAAAAACCAACGTTATTCATGGAGCTTGAGCAAGGTATAGAATCTACAATAATTATTTCACCGTCGACTTGTATGATATGGGAAGCTTGTAGAGCTGCAACAATGCTATCAGACCAAGATACATCTGAGACAGCATTAGGCTTTATAGAATCAGCATTACCGAATGAGCTAATTGCCAAAGCTATTATGACAAATATAGGTATCACTGCATACCTAAGCTTGTTAAATTTCATTTCTGTATTTTAATGCAATATTTTTGGCATGGGACAGGATTCCAAATAGATTATGTCCAAATTACTGTCATATTTTATCGTAAGCAGCCGCTGTCCTGATTCATCGACAATAAAACCAATAGATTTGCCTACAGCATACGAAGCACATGGCTCGCCATTGGCCTCAAAAACCAACAAACGTGATTCACCGGTCTCTCCATCTATCAGCATAGCTAAGATATAATCATTATAGTACGCCACTTTGCAAAATGACGGATAGTCATCATCGTTACCGAGAGTTTCGGTATTAACCTTCATTCCGACATTAACCTTTCGGATGACGTTGAAATTCTTATCATAGATAACTAATGAAGGGAAACTATTATACGCACAGCAAATATCAAGATTTTTTCGATTGAAATCCATAATCTGCTGCGAAGTGTAAAATGACACTGCGCCATCCGCAAACTTAAAAGGAGAAGGTATCTGTCGTATGTTTTTGGTCTCGGTATTATATGAGAAGAGGGCTGAGCCTTTTGTCATATCAAGAGTTATGCCGACAAACGTTGTGTCGCTTGTCTGATATATTGCTGAGGGTTCGACCCATTCAGAAACCGGGATATCGCATATTGTTGTGAGTCCTTCAAATGGATGTAGATTGAGACTTGCAACACGTTTTTTAGACTCACAAAACACAAGAATATTCGGGTCTATCTGAGAGCCGGCCCACTGTCCTTGCCAGAGCGCATCAGGCAATTCATCCGGGCCCTCACCCTTATACAATATTTTATCAACGAGTTTGAATTCTCTGTCATAAATCTGCAAAATAAATTTGTCCCTGATTGCCTGAAAAACAAGATAATCTCCAGCATAATAAGCTGCATTACTCAGATACTCTCCATCAGTCAAATCGATACGGGTTCCAGATAATGACTTTTCTATAGGAAAAGCAGCGACTGTTATCTCTTTGTCTTTATTCTCATTTTGACACGAGCATAGCAGAATTCCAACAAGAAATGTATAAGTACTTCAGAAAAATAAATGAACATATCAGGCTCGTTTGGAAAAATTAATGAGGTTGGAGCTTCCCAGCGCCCCCAACGCACGATTGACAGCATAGAAGAGATTGTCAGTCGAGCAATAGTCAGCTGGTTGTATCCACTGTCCCTTGAGAATTCTCCAGAGGGTCTCTGCTATATTAAGATGAGGGGAATAAGGAGGCAGGAAGAAAAGGTAGAGACCTCTTTTCTCCCAAATACTTCTCATCACCTTCATGAGTTTACTACGGTGTACCTTGGCATTGTCAAGCACAATGAAAGTATCTCTCTTTATTGTAAGAGAGAACTTATCAAGGAAATCAGCTATACGTTCGGAGGTCATGCTTTCCATAGAGGAGAAACCATGATAGTTACTGTCATGATCAATCATACCCCATATGTTAAGTCTGGCACACCGGTCAGAGGGAATGGTAATATTTTCCCAAGGGAATTGCCAGCCATAGGGCACATATCCCTCGGTACATACAAAACTCCCGTCTCCGAAATAGAGATCAATGAGTCCTTCTTCTCTCTGTTTAACAAGCTCTTGCAACTTCTCCTTCTTATAAGCGTAGAGTTGCGGCGAGGGAGTCCCTTTGGTCGTTTTCCTTATACGTCCAAATCTTGCGCCAATGCTGATAAAAAATTCCTGAACGTGTCGCGACACGCCTCCTTGCCCTTGGCTTGCTGCCATCTCTCCTTGGCTTTCATGACACTCAGTCTGTCTTTCTCTATTGCTTCGATGACAGCCTGTGAGTCGGAATTCTCCATGATAGGCTTGCAGCCTTGTCCGGGTTTGTTGCGAAGACCCTCGATGCCATCCGAAAGGTATCGTTTCACCCAGCGGTTGACTTTGTGTTCCGAACATGATAATTTTTCTGATATGGCCTTGGAGGACAACCCATCCGCTTTGTATAATACTATCTGGCTTCTTGTCTGCATAAAGGAGCGCTGGTCGAAGTGCATCATGTACTCCAACTCCACTCTCTGTTTCTTTGTAAGGTTTACTTCTGTGATTCTCATAGGTGTTCTTTTCCTTACTAATATGCAAATATCGTGCCAACATATGTACATTAATTTTTAGAACCTACTTATTTAATAATTCTATTCATACTCATTGGTTGAATTAAATTTCTAAAATATTTATAATTAAAAAGTTATACAATTTGCAGATTATTAGTAAATTAGTAGTGACCAAACTATTAAGTACTATCAAACGGAATATGCGCAACTTCATAGCAAATTTCGTCAGAATCCTCGAAATATGCAAGGATTTCGCCAAAAATCGTGTGAATGAACTCAGAAACGTACCACATTGTGGCGTGGTTCCTAAGTTTTCCGACCTTGAAGTCGTTGCCTTGGGCATAACCGCCGAGGCTTTCGGCTTCGACAGCGAAAATCTGCTCTTTCATCGTCTGCACCATGAGTGTAAAGAGGATCTGCTCAACCTGATAAGCCGCAGACAATTCAATGCACGTCGTAAACTGACTGCCCGTCTTACAGAAGAAATCCGCAAGGAGGTGACTATCGCTATTGATGGTAAACGATGGCGTCTGTTTCGTCCACAATAATAATCTCGGCCTCGTCGTTGGAGGTGCAGAACAGCGTAAGACATTCATCCTCTATATAGCCGGAGATAGGGCAGTACAGGGGTTTCTTAGGTTTACCTGAATTTTCCCCAACGTTGATTGGATCAAATTGTACAGGTTTTTTTCTTCTGATTTTTCCGCATTAGCAGGAATTGAAACTAATAACGCTCCAATAATGAGCATCAAGAAAACAATAAATTTTTTCATAATTTTTGGTTAATTTTTCTCTGCAAAGTTAGGCATTTGGATCATTTCCCCCAAGCTTTTTGCATCTTATTTCATCTAACCTATAGATTTGTAACTTACTGATATTAATAATATTAACTAATGGAATTTTATAAAAAATCTAACCGCTTCATTTCTGCCTCAAAAAACACCCTTCCAAATCCCCATTTTGTGGGCATATCGCCTGCTATCCATAAAAATGTACAAGGTCTTAGGGACATCGCATGCGATGTCCCTAAGAATTTTTGCGTGTGTTTGTTGTATGGTGCTAAAACAGCTTTTTCTGCATTGGATCGTCGGTATTTTTGCAGATATTCGTCAACTTTTGCTTCAATTTATGCTTTGCTGTGTACACAGCGTCAAGGTTGCTGCGGCCTGTGAGTACGGCTATAGTAGCGGGACGAAAACCCAAATAAAGGTAATACTTAGAGCCAAGTCGGGGGGCATCAGCTTTACTAAGTCAGTTATCCACTTCACGATTGCCTCCGCAGCCGGTGAATGCTACGCAGCACACAAATCCACATAAAATTATATATAGATATTCTTCATTTAGTAAGGGCTAAAAAAGATTACTCTATTTCCCAGCTCTCGATGGTGCGCAACTTCGACGAGAAGCAGACACCTATCTTCGTCACTTTGCGGCCTCTCGCCTCCCACTGAAGGGCATAGCCCTTCTCGTCGATCT
>CAZJKZ010000067.1:0-13870 GCA_964546885.1 uncultured Bacteroides sp. | reverse complement strand
GACCTCGAAAAAAACTAAATTTCCAGTCCCCAAAAAATGTATTTTTCAAACAAATTGCTAATTTTGCACTTGCCAGTTGAGAGTAGGGTATATTGTCGTTATAGAAATTTGGCAATTATCAGTTTGCGTAATAGAGGGATTTTTCGTAATTTTGCCAATTGAAACCCCAATAGCGTATGCGCAAACTAAAAGCTCTGATTATAACTGCACTAAGCATAATGGCTACATCTTCAGTTCAATCAAGAGATGTGATCTTGCCCCCACCCCTTCAGCCCGGGAGCAAAATAGCCATCGTGACACCGGCTTCGGCAATCGAAGACGCTGTCATTGACACAGCCGTAAGCCGCCTCAATGCGCGCGGCTATGAGGCAGTGGTGTACCCGCATGCGCGAGGACGCGAATTTGGCACTTTCGCCACTACTGACGATCAACGAGCAGCCGATCTTATGGAAGCCTTCGCCGATCCGGAAATCGATGCCATACTTTGCTCACGCGGGGGATACGGCACCGTAAGACTCCTGCCGATGCTTAACGCTGACACGGTGCGCAACAATCCGAAATGGCTAATCGGATACTCAGACATATCCTGCCTTCACGCCTTTATGCATCAAGCCGGCATAGCGTCGATACACGGACCCATGGCATCACATTTAGCTGAAGAGCCGGACACAATACCCTCCACAGAATATCTTTTTCAGGCTCTAACAGCCCCCGATGAAATCGTCTATAATGTAGAATCACACGACTATAACAAAACAGGGACTGCCAAAGGACGACTTATAGGAGGCAATCTTCTTACTATAAATGGTCTGTCAGACACACAATACGACATATTCAAGACAGACGATGATGGTGATTATATACTTTTTTTTGAAGATGTAGGAGAAAAAATACATGCCATAGAACGCGTACTGATGCGTCTTCATTATAGTGGAGCCTTAAGCCGAATGAAAGGACTCATCATTGGACAATTCACAGAATACAAACCTACAGCCGACTACGATTCGATGGAAGACATGATATCAGACTGGCTGCTACAATGGGGCTACTACAACCAAGGCAACCCTATGCCTATCGCTTTCAATTTTCCGACAGGACACGTCACTGACAACTATCCAATGATATGCGGAGCCGAAGCAGAACTGACTGTCACGCCTGACAAAACCTCACTAACATACACTGGAAAATAGCAAAAAGAATACTGACACAAACATATGACAATAGATAAAGATAAAATACTCGCTTTAAACCAAGATTTAAAAGATGCCGAAAAGGTGGTGATAACGGCTCATATGGCGCCTGACGGGGATGCTCTTGGCTCTTCTCTTGCGCTCTATCATGTGCTGACAAAGATAGGCAAAAACGTACATGTAGTGGTACCGGATGAATTTTCAAAACAGCTTTCTATCCTACCGGGGGCCAAAGAGATTGTGGTGTACACACACCACAAACAGCTTGCAGAAAGCATTATCGGCGAAGCTGACTTGCTATTCTGCCTTGACTACAATGATATACTCCGCATCGATCGCATAGGTCAATTTGTGAGTGGTTCAAAAGCCAGGAAAGTGATGATAGACCATCATTTAGAGCCTTCCGACCTATGCGACATTATCATATCCTATCCCCTCCTGTCGTCCACCTGCATGCTTCTGTATCTCGTGCTATGCGAACTGGGCTTAAAAGAATCAATCACAAAAGAAGCAGCCACCTGCATCCTTGCCGGCATGATGACCGATACGGGCAACTTCAGCTATAACGCCAATGACCCAGATATATACCCTATAATCGGAGAACTGATAAGCCTGGGAGTAAACCATGACGAGCTTGCCCGTCAACTATTCGACACATTTAACGAATCATACCTGAAAATTCAAGGATATGCATTGAGCCGCAAAATGAAGGTGTGGAAAGAATACGGAGCCGCACTTATCACCCTCACAAGAGACGAACTGAACAGAATGCACTATTGCAAAGGCGACACAGAAGGGCTGGTGAACAAACCTCTTGCCATCCCCGGAGTGGTGTACAGTATTTTTCTCCGCGAAGAAGAACGCTACATCAAGGTGTCGATGCGCAGCCTTGGAGACTTCCCGTGCGACAAGATTTGCTCAAAATATTTCGGAGGCGGAGGCCATCTTAACGCAGCCGGAGGCGAATTCTACGGTTCGATGGCACAAGCTGAAGAGGTGTTCAAGTCCATCCTTCCCACCAACAAGAAACTGTATATCAACAAGAAAAATACTGACAAGAAATAAACTGAATAAAATGAAATACGCAAAATCAATTATGGCTTTAGTCGCTGTGGGAGTATCAGCGTTGTTCACGAGCTGCGAAGACTCGAAATCATACGCCGAACTCCTGGCCGACGAAAACAAAGCCACAAATCTTTTTCTCGTCAACCAACGAGTGGAGATGAGCATACCTGCCGACACTGTATTTGAGACAGGTATAAACGCGCCCTACTACCAGCTTGACGAAGAAGGAAACGTCTTCATGCAGGTCTTGGATCCAGGCACTCCCGGCAACAAAGTGGAATATGACGAACTGATATATTTCCGCTTTATGCGCTATAGCCTGTACAGCTATATTTGGGACGGCAAAACCCCCAACACATCGGGATACTACGGCACATTCACCGAAAGCGATGGCAACGACAACAATATGACTACGGTAAACACCTCTTTCAGGTTCGGCAACACCTCGTCGCAAAGCACCACACAGTGGGGCGACGGAATACAGATGCCTTTGATTTTCCTGCCAATCGATTGCAACGTCAACATCGTAATTAAGTCACAGTATGGCCTCACAAGCGAACAAGGCAACGTAATACCCTACCTTTACAGCATACGCTATTTCAAACCTCAGACTTAATCTGAATTGCACGTTGCTGAGTCACTGTCAAATTTTAGGAACTACAAAATTTTAAATAGTATGTCACTAATTAAATCAATTTCAGGAATACGAGGCACTATCGGCGGCAAAGCCGGCGATGGTCTCAACCCCGTGGATATCGCAAAATTCACCGCAGCGTATGCCACATTTATCAAACGCTCATCTGGTAAAAGCTCAGGAGTAGTGGTAGTGGGCCGCGACGCTCGTCTGTCAGGACAAATGGTAAATGATGTGGTGGTGGGCACACTTTGCGGAATGGGACTCGATGTAGTGAACATCGGTCTTGCCACCACCCCCACAACTGAACTCGCTGTAACAGGCGAAAACGCATTAGGAGGCATTATAATCACCGCATCGCATAATCCCAAACACTGGAATGCTCTGAAACTGCTAAATGCCCGCGGCGAATTTCTTGATGCAGAGCAAGGCAAAGAAGTGCTCCACCTTGCCGAAACCGACGATTTCGATTTCGCCGATGTTGACAATCTTGGACACGAGTACATCAACAACACCTACGCAGATCGCCACATACGCCACGTGCTTTCGCTTGATCTCGTAGACGTAGAGGCAATACGCAAAGCCAACTTCACCGTGGCAGTGGATGCTGTCAACTCTGTAGGCGGTATCGTAATTCCCCGTCTTCTCCGTGCGTTAGGAGTAGAAAACGTGATAGAACTTTTCTGCGAACCAACAGGCAAATTCTCTCACACTCCCGAGCCAATTCCAGAAAACCTCACAGCCATATCAGATCTTATGAAAGGTGGTGTGGCCGATGTAGCCTTTGTAGTAGACCCGGACGTGGACCGTCTCGCAATCATCCAGGAAGACGGCAAGATGTTCGGTGAGGAGTACACCCTCGTTTCTATCGCTGACTATGTATTGAGCCACACACCCGGTTCAACAGTGTCCAACCTCAGCAGTTCACGCGCTCTGCGCGATGTGACCGAAGCTCACGGAGGCACATATGAGGCAGCAGCAGTAGGAGAAGTGAACGTGACTACTCTTATGCGCAAAAACGGAGCCGTGATAGGCGGCGAAGGCAACGGCGGAGTAATCTATCCTGCAAGCCACTACGGACGCGATGCCCTCGTGGGTGTGGCTCTTTTCCTCACTATGATGGCAAAATCAGGCAAGAAGGTTAGCGAAATCCGTGCTACACTGCCGGAATACTTCATTGCCAAAACCAAAGTGGAACTCACTCCGGATATTGATGTAGACGCTATCCTTGAAGAGGTGAAGAAACACTATGCGAACGAGAAGCTAACGACAATTGACGGTGTGAAGATTGACTTTGCCGACTCGTGGGTACATCTGCGAAAATCAAACACCGAACCCATTATCCGCATCTACTCTGAGGCTCACTCGATGGCTCAGGCCGAAGCACTCGGAGAGGAGATACGCCAATTCATAGCTAAAGCATCAAAATAACAAGCTAAGCTAAATCAAAAAAAGGGGCTTAGCCTGACTCTTTCGATCAAACTGTCGGCATAAAGCCCCTATTTTTTCTTTTTCTACTATAATATGCGCTTATGAAAAGATTTCTTTTGTCAATTATTCTTACTATGGTCATGGCCTGTGTGATGGCAAAGACACCAATCGACGGTATCATCGAGAGCGTGCGCTCACAGTACGTGCCGGACAAGCGCATATCCGTATACGAAGTTGAAGCTTCGCGCCAATCCAACGGTGCAGTGCGTCTAACAGGCAAAATTTCCGATCCTACAGCCTACCAAGCTCTTGACAAAAGCGTAAAATCGCAACGCATGGTGCCGGTAGAGAATAAGGTAGAACTAATGCCTCAAAATGATGTTGGACTTATAAACCTGTCAGTGGCGTGCGTAAGGACATCGCCAAAATACAGCAGCGAACTCTCCACACAGACGCTCATGGGTATGCCCGTGAAACTCCTTGAGAAGAAAGGCGGATGGTGGCGAGTGCAGTGCCCTGACAATTATATCGGATGGGTATGGGGTGCGTCAATCACTCCTAAGACACCAAAAGAGATGGAGCTATGGCGTGAGGCACCGAGGCTTGTAGTGACATCTCTTTATGAGACCCAAGCATATGACCGCCCCGACACACAAAGCCCAAGGCACAGAGTCACCGACCTCGTACCGGGCGATATAGTAGAAGGCGACCTCTCATCAGCGACCAACGGAAAGGTGCTTATCACCCTACCCGACGGCCGCCAAGCCTGGGCAGACGCTGCGGCCTTAACCCCCATCGAACAATGGGCATCTCAGGAATTTAACCCGGAACTGATACTTGACACCGCCTACTCTATGAAAGGAGCACCATATCTTTGGGGCGGCACGTCGCCAAAAGCCACCGACTGCTCCGGATTAGTGAAAGTGGCATATCTCGCCAACGGATATATATTGAGCCGTGACGCATCCCAGCAAGCACTTACAGGGGAAAAATTAGCCGCTAACGACTGGAAAAAATATAAACCGGGGGACCTGCTATTCTTCGGAGAAAAGCCGGGAGGAAGGGTGACACATGTTGGCATCTACGACGAGAACGGCACCTATGTGCATTGCGCGGGACGCGTGCACCAAAGCAGTCTCGACCCCACAAGTCCACTTTACAACAAACGTCTTTTCCTTGGAGGAACGCGAATGCAAGGCAGCGAAGGAACGCCAGGAGTAACACTTGCACGCAATCATCCGTGGATATTCAACATTAAATAAAGAAGATATGGATGACGTAATAAGATTGTTGCCTGATTCAGTGGCCAACCAGATTGCTGCCGGAGAAGTGATTCAGCGACCGGCCTCTGTGGTAAAAGAATTAGTGGAAAATTCCATTGACGCCGGTGCTACCCGAGTGGATATTATCATTAAGGATGCCGGCCGTACACTCATACAGGTGGTGGACGACGGTTTGGGCATGTCCACAACCGACGCGCGCATGGCTCTCGAACGGCACGCTACATCCAAAATACGAAAGGCCTCTGATCTGTTTACACTTCATACTATGGGGTTCAGAGGAGAGGCGCTACCATCGATAGCCGCAGTATCCGAACTCGAGATACGCACCAAGCGCCAAGACGACATAACAGGCACCAAGCTGGTGGTAAACGCATCCAACGTTGAGAGCCAAATGCCTGATGCGGGGGTGAAGGGCACAAATATCAAAGTAAAGAATCTTTTCTTCAATCTGCCGGCTCGACGCAAATTTCTCAAAAAAGACACCGTAGAATTCAGTCATATCGCACACGAATTCGAGCGACTCGCGCTCGTGAATACCCGCGTGGCCTTTACGCTGATAAATAACGAAGTAACGATACACCAGCTGACACCCGGCAACCTTAAGCAAAGAATCACCCAACTCTTCGGACGTACACTTGAACATCAGCTTCTGCCAATAGAGACTGAGACTTCTTTGGTAAGAATAAATGGATATATTTGTCTTCCGGCAAACGCACGAAAAAGGAACGCCCTGCAATATTTTTTCGTAAACGGCAGATATATGCGACATCCATATTTCCATAAAGCCGTGCTGAAATGCTATGAAGACTTAATATCAACCGACTCTCAGCCCAACTATTTCATAAACTTTGAGGTTGAGCCAGAGACCATCGATGTAAATATCCACCCGCAAAAATACGAGATAAAATTCGAGAACGAACAACCAATCTGGCAAATACTGACAGCAGCAATAAAGGAGGCACTCGGCAGATTTAATGTAAGCGGAGCTCTCGATTTCGATGCAGTAGACGTGCCTGAAATACCGGCCTTCAATCCCGAAGTCTTCAACGATATACCTCAAGAAGATGCCGACCCATCATTCAATCCTTTTGACGAAGATTTTGGATCACAGAAATCAGGGTCCAAGTCACACCCAGAAGGGCGCCCCTCACGGCTATCTTCTGCGCCAGTTGACTGGGAGAAACTGTACAACGAGTTCTCGGTAAAAGCAGCGGATGGTGTAGAACACGTAAGGAGCAGTCGTCTCAACTCATCTATACCTTCCGGGATTGATCCGACTAAGATCAGTATGGAGACAGACACACCAGAACAATCACCTGTCATATTGCCGGAGGTTACGGCCGAACTACCTGTATTACAATTAAAAGGAAGATACATCATCACTCCGGCAAAGACCGGTCTTATGTTAATTGATCAGCATCGCGCACATACGCTAATCCTTTACCATAAATATATGGATATGCTCGACAAAGGCACTGTCTCGTTACAAAGACTAATCTTTCCCGATTCAGTGACGCTTGATGCCGCTCAAAATGTAGTGATATCGTCCATCGACGAACTGCTAATATCCATGGGATTTGACATCAGCAATCTTGGAAATAACACATGGGCAATAAATGCAGTACCCGCTTTGCTTGCAAAAGCAAGCGCGTCAGAGACTTTGATCAATATAATTTCAGCCGTAGCTAACGAAGATGAGGATATCCAACATTCACAATGGCAAAAAATCGCCCTTTCAATGGCTAATTCGGCAGCAATAAAATATGGCACGGTACTCACTCGTACAGAAATGGACACTCTTCTTGCAGATCTTTTTAGGCTCCCGGCTCCGGGATTAACACCAGACGGCAAGACTGTGCTCACTACCATCGAATTGACAGACATAAATCGTCTCTTTTAATATTAAAATCATTAAAGAAACACCTACATACTAAAGCTTAAAAATGTCATATCTAAGCAACATGGCAAGAAATTTGCCACCTGTAACAAAAAATTTGATAATTGTAAATCTTCTGATTTACGTCGTAATGCTGATAGCTCCCAATAGGGCAGTCACGTTGGAGCACTATTGTGCTCTCCACTATTTCACATCGCCGGATTTCAATCCCGCACAGTTGTTCACGTACATGTTTCTTCACGGTGGCTTTACCCATGTACTTTTCAACATGTTCTCTCTTTTCATGTTCGGTCCGCAGATTGAGTGGTCGTTAGGCAGCCGGCGCTTTCTGTTTTATTTCATATCGTGCGGCATTGGCGCAGCATTAATTCAAGAAGGTGTATATTACCTATTGCTACAAAAGTATATGGGCATGTTCTCGCCTGATCAATTTCATCAAATTATAGTTGAGGGTGCAAGAATACCCCGAGGTTATAACTTCAGCGACCCCACCCTTGGCAATATCAACTCATTGGTCAATACCCCTATGGTTGGAGCCTCCGGAGCGATATACGGCGTGCTGCTTGCATTTGGCATGCTATTCCCCAACCAGGTGATTTACCTCATGATACCACCAATGCCTATCAAAGCAAAATGGATGATAGTGGGTTTTGTGGTAATCGAGCTTTTCTTAGGACTAAGAAGCACAAGTCTAACAAGTACTGACAATGTGGCTCATTTCTGCCACTTGGGAGGTATGCTGATAGGTTATCTCATAATTCTATACTGGAAAAAACAAAATACATTCAATGGAAGATATTAAGACCTACTGGCGTCAATGGTTGTGGCGTGATGCGCTTACACGGCTTATCACCATAAATTTCCTTGTGTGGCTGGTGTGCGCGTTCGCGTCGCTTTTCAACGTGCGTCTCAACTCATATCTTATGCTCTTTGGTGATCCTGAGGCTCTACTATATCGCATCTGGACCCCACTGACATATATGTTTGCCCATAATGATTTCCTGCATATGTTTGTCAACATGTTGTGGCTTCTCCTTTTCGGACAAATAATCATGCATATGCAAGGAGGGCGCACCTTAGTGGCTTTGTATATTTACGGCGGACTTGCCGGAGCTTTAGCTTTTATGTTTTATCACCACTCCATGATTCTTATAGGCTCATCGGCTGCTGTATTCGCAATCATAGGCGCTGTGGCAACGTTATACCAACAATTAAGAGTGAACCTTTTGCTGTTTGGAGAAGTCAAGATAATTTGGGTGGCAGTGGCGGCTGTAGTACTGTTTATCCTTACGGGCACACCTGATCAGATGGTGACACATTGCGCCGGACTCGCCACAGGTATTATATACGCACTTCTAAAACAAAAAGGTACGGATATAACAGGCATCTTCACAAAGAATAACAGTAAGATATTCTCACCTCGAGTAAAACGGCCTTTCGGACCTTCTGCAGGATTCAGGACCTATGCATCTGACGAGCAAGAACTTGATGACTTGCTTGCAAAAGTTAGCCGATCCGGATACTCTTCACTTTCTCCCGCTCAACGCCAAAGACTATTTGAGCTCTCACAGAAATTTAAACGATAGGAATAGTGGCAATAAAAGACAAGACATCCTCGCAACCTAAGCAAAAGAGCTTGATATCAAGAATATTAAGCGTGATTATTTGTATAATTACAAGTATTTTGTCGATTTTTTTCCTTACCAGCGCATGGGCAGGGATGGTATCGCCTATATCCAACAGGATAGCGCCGATATGGGCAATGACATTCCCAATATGGTTGATATCGTTGGCGGTAATGCTCGTTATCGACCTTTTATGGTGGAGGCGTAATGCAATAATCGCTTTTCTGTCACTACTGATATGCATCCCACAGATATGGGATTATTGCCCATTGAACCTTCCGAAAGGAAAGATGAACAAGGAGCAACGTGAACGGTCATTCACGATTATGACATACAACGTACTCGGGCTTGTCAACCAGAACAAGGACTACGATCTGGACTACAACGCTATGCTCCAATACATAATCAACAAGGAGCCCGATGCGGTGTGTATCCAAGAAGCAGGGTATTTGCATCCAAGCAAAAAAAATCATATATCGGCCGCCCAAATTGAGCAGCTTCATGATATCTACCCCTATGTGTTCTACCATAGAAGCGAATTTGCTTTCTTGTCCAAATATGAAGCAGAGCCTATCCCAGTGGATTTCCCGGCAGAGACATTCGGGAGCGGAGATGTGGCAGGATGGCGTATCTTTAAGGATAATGCAGTGATCAATGTGTTTGGTGTGCATCTGTGTTCCTATCGTATTGAGCCGTCACTGCGGCAACTTTGGCTTGAAGTGACAACACCTGAGACAACCGATGCTAAGTACATTAAAGAAGCACGCAAAGAATTAACTCCGCTGATTATTAATGCTTCCCAGACCAGATCAAAGCAAGTGGAGGCGATAGACAAGATTCTCAGAAAATTCGGCGGCGAGACAGCAATTGTTTGTGGCGACTTCAACGATACCGAAAACAGTTATGCCGTCCATTATCTCGAAGAGAACTGTAATCTCAAGCAAGTGTATCCGGAGGTTGGCTTCGGTCCCATGATAACTTACAATTCCAGTAATTTCTTTTTCCGCATCGATCACTTTTTGTATAGAGGCAATCTGAAGCCTTACAGTATTAAAAGAGGAAACACTAAGGCTTCAGACCATTATCCTCTTACAGCCACTTTCTTAATTGACAAACAGTAAATAATCAATTCGCTGTTCACAGTTTTTATAAAGGAATAACACAAGATAAATTGTTTACCTGCCCAGTAAACCACTAAAAAATTATGGTCTTAATATCTTATTTATGTCGAAAATTTGTTATAACTTTGTAATCTAATAAAAAAACCTCATATATGGCAAGACCTATTAAAGAAACCCCGGAACTCTACGGAAAGGATGCGGAACGCTTTGAGAAGTTGATTTCGCAGCCAAGACCTGTATCAAAGGAAGAGAAAGAGAGAGCAAGAAAAGCATATGAGGTAATGAAATCCATCAGTAACTTCCAATGGTAAAATGGACTTTTCAAAACTATCTCAAATACAACTCACCTCCGAAACCAAAATAAAGTCATTCAAATGTGCAGAAGATGATTTGAATGGCTTTCTTTTTGATGATGCCAAGCATTTTCAAAAGGAACTGATGGCTGTGACCTATCTGATTGAAGACAACGAACAAGATGTGACGGTGGCATATTTCAGCCTATTGGCTGATAAAATCACCTTCAATCCAGATGAAAAATCAATATGGAATAAACTCAACCGCAACATTCCTAATTCCAAACGTAGAAGAAATTACCCTGCCTTAAAGATAGGTAGGCTTGCGGTCAATGATAAGTATGCAGGTGCAGGAGTGGGCACGTTTGTACTCGACAGCATCAAATATGCGTTCACTTCCGTCAAGAGATTAGGCTGTCGCTTTCTTACCGTGGATGCTCTCAACTCTGCAACTAAGTTCTATGAAAAGAATGGATTTCAATTTTTTACTGAATTGGATAAAGATGATGAAACACGTCTAATGTTCTATGACTTAAAGAATTTCATCTCATAGAACCAGGACTTTTCCATTATGGCTTCTGGATTGTAATCACGCTGTCGGTACGGTATCAATATCCTCGGCTACAACTCACAAAAGTTGTAGCCGCACTCTTCAATCGTACCTTTTCGGGTATGGGAAGAGTTTTTTTCAGTTGTAATTTTGCATTAATAAAAATTAGACTTTCCCAATAGGAGATTTCAGCACTTTTCGAGTCATAATAATACAAACATCAAATAACACTATTATGATAGAAAAGATTTTTTGCTTTACAATGTTGCTTATGCTTGTTCTCACTGCATGCAGCAACAATGATGAACCCTCTCCTGTAAATGAGGGCAGTCCGCGAGACTGGACGTTTGGAAAAGACCAGGTTGAATTATACATCAACGGTGTAAAGCGGACATCGGTGTCCGAAATCACAGTTAGATCGTTACAATTAGAAGGATGTGGCGACATTGAAGCTTTCCCATGGTATGATGTGAATCTAAAGGTCAAAGGCTTATTGCCAAAAAATAAGGTATTCAATATTCATGTGCTTGCTGACATAGATAGATTTGAAGGCTCTACTGTCTATAATGGAATTGAATATGATGTTACAGGAATATATACCGGAAACCCATTCTATCACTATAAGGATATGGGCATAAAAGTATATCTGGAAGAAAAGTAAGGAAACTATGAATCGTTTTAATGTAACGGCCGTAATAGCGTTTGCCTTTTCTTGCATTTCAGCACAGACACCTGCCGACACTTTATCGAATCAGACTCTTGATGAGGTGATAGTGACGGCTACCGGATCACACCGTAATCTGAAAGCTGCAGAGATGGGAAGGCACGTATTAGGGAAGGAGGCAATATTTAAACTGCCCGTGCTTTTTGGTGAACCGGATTTAGTCAAAGCATTACAGACTCTCCCCGGTGTGTCACAGGGTGTCGAGGGCTTTACGGGACTATACGTGCATGGTGGTGACAATGACCAAAACCTATTTCTCTACAACGGTCTCCCACTCTATCACGTAAGCCATTTAGGCGGTATCTTCTCCTCTTTCAATGTAACGACGATACGCAACGTTGACTTCTTCAAGTCTGCATTTCCGGCAAGGTTTGGAGGGAGGATCTCCAGCATCACCAACATCAACATGATGGCTCCTGATTTTGAGAAGTTCACTGGTAAGTTCACAATCGGTCTGTTGGCGGCAAATGGTTACATCTCAGGTCCTATTGTGAAAGACAAACTTGCTTTCAGCGCAGCTGTCAGGAGGTCTTGGATAGACTTGGTTGGTTTGCCTGCATTGGCAATTGTCAATGCCGTACAGAAAAAGGATGGAAAGAAAACTATCGCTGGATATAATTTCACTGACTTCAATGCCCGTATAGACTGGAAACTCGGAGGAGGAAAAGTCTATGCTATCGGTTATTACGGTCAGGATTATCTTAAATTCGGAGACAGGACATTCGAGTCAACCGACAAGACTATGGTCATCAATCCTGACGGAACAGTCTCATCCGTCACTCCTGATGAAAATCAGACCCGGTTTTTCGATGAGAACACCAACGGGCTCTCATGGGGCAACTGGGGCGTATCACTGAATGCTGATTTTAGAGTTGGTAACGGTTATCTAAACACTACCGCTTATTACTCAAAATATTCATCATATTATCGCCAGATGAGCGAGCATCAGACCGACCTTGCTGACAAGGACACATACGGCTTCACGCTCAATAGCACAAGGAACTCAATAGCTGACATTGGTGTAAACACACAATATATGCAGCAGTTCGAGCAGCTGTATCTTCTGAAAGTTGGTGTAGGGTATGTGCATCACAATTATCACCCGGAAGGTCTTCTGAATGAATATGCGGATGCTGATCGCCGTTGGAGCGACAATAATGACAATCCATCGGTAAAATCAAACGAGGTGTTCGCCTATATCGACAATCTGTTCAATTTCGGAGAAAGAGCATCCCTTGATGTGGGCTTGAGGTTTGTCGACCACCATATTCAAGGAAAATCATTCCCACGTCTGGAACTACGCGCCTCTTTCAGAGTTAATATATCAGACGATTACAGTGTGAAGGCATCATACGCTCGTATAAACCAGTTTGTGCAGCAGGCGTCAAGCAACTATATTAATCTTCCTACTGACCTTTGGCAACCGGTGGGAAAAGGCGACAACCCATTAGGGAGCGATCAGTTCTCATTAGGGTTTTACGGTAATCTTCCCAAAGGCATGTATTTCTTCGTAGAGGGATGGTATAAGACAATGCGAAATCTTGTGGAATACCGCGAGGGAATATCATCACTCAATCCGGGACTGTCATGGGATGAGAAGACCACCTCAGGCAAGGGCTGGGCTTATGGTGTGGACATGAGCGTGACAAAAGAGATTGGACGAGTCACGGGAACTGTCAGCTATGGGCTTATGTGGAACTGGAGAAAGTTTGCAGACCTGAATGGTGGCATGAAGTTCCCTGCCAAGTTCGACAACCGCAACAAAATAAACCTCAATGCCTCCTACAAACTTAATGACAAGATTGAGTTTAATGCCGGTTGGACCTATATGACAGGCAACCGCCTTACTCTGTCGCTCTACAATTATGATGAACCGGGCGACAATTTTCCCGATGCACCATCCACCGGAATAGGCACATCGGGTATGGACTGGGAGCAGGCATCAGGTCTTGATTACTATTCCGGAAGGAACAATATACGTTTCCCCGCCTATCACCGACTCGACATCGGCATGAGCATCTACAAGCAATTGAAAAACGGAAGAAGAACAATATGGA
>CAZJKZ010000066.1:0-13906 GCA_964546885.1 uncultured Bacteroides sp. | reverse complement strand
TCACAATGCCCTGAAAATAAATAGAGTACATAACTGTTATATGATAGCACATAAGACACAAAAGCAGCTCCATAGAGCAATTCAGGAGAAGGCATCACTCCTCCCTTGTGAATTCCACTGAGGCATTAGGATCGAAATAAGGATTATGAATCATAATCTCAGCATTATTATCGTTAACAGCCGTAATGGTAAGAAACCTACAACGCACAGTGTGATTAACATTAGGGCTATTAACATCCACATCATTTGAATCGTCTGTCCTTACGTAGTTATATAAATATTCATTATAAGATAGGGTCTTGATGTAAGATATCGCAATTTTATTCGGATCAAATAGCGATGGACCGGTAGCTACAGTAAGTGTACCGATTTTATTATTCTCGATGCCCTGATTTTTTGCCTCAAGTTGAAAATCAAGAGGAAACATTGCCTCGGGTAATCCGTCCGGAAGATTAAAATATACAGTAAGTTCTTGACCTGCATCTGCACTGATTACCTGAGGTGGTCCCTGGTATGAGTCATCATGCCCCGTGGCAATAGTGGCAGAATAAGAAACCCCATTTACTATAATTGGAGAATATTGCCAAGGTTTGCGGAGAATTAGGTTAATAGTACGCCCGAGACCATCCTTGTCAACGATTGAGAAGCTCTGAGTTTTTGTAACTGAGGTTGGAGGGTTTGTTTTAATTTTTATTCTCATCCAATTAACTTTATTTTCGTCAGTATACGCCTCAGCAACTGAGAAATCTTTAATTACAGCGCCTTTTTCAAGCCCAACCGGTACCGGGACATTGTTAGCTACCGTTTTATCACCTGTTACATCTTCAATATATCGGTACAGAATTTCAACTTCTTCCTTATCATCTATGATAATGTGATTTGTATCGTTTACAATCAGCATATTTTTACCATTTGATACGTTAAGCATAGAAGAAGTTTCCGTGGCAGCTATCAGGTTATTGAAAGGAGCACGAGAAATAGCCTCAGCAACAGTTGCTGTACCGGGAGCCAATACTTCAGTAATTACCACATTATAATGAAAGTTTCGTATTATATCGTAGTATTTGAAAGCTCCTGTTGCTTCATTGCGTTCACCTATGTCAAGCTTATAAAAACCATTTGTAGAGGTGCCGTTGTCAGTATACTTACCATATACTATAAGATAGCTTCGACGTGTGGATTCGTAAGGATGTTCATACATGTATTCTACATGACTCGGCCTTGAGAAATTGTTATTATTAGAAACAGTCCATGATTTGGCAGCTGACTCAGAATTTCGAAACTGTGCGATGCCGGGAACGATGCCGCTGTAACTTTGTGATATAGTAGAATACTGTTCCATTGCCTGTCCATCAAGAAGGTTTGGAACTTCCAATTTAGCTTGGTTCCAAGGTGCTATTGTCCCTGAGGTTGGAACATTTACAATATCAAATCCCAAGAGTTCAAAATTATTCAAATTTTCTGTAACTGTAATTTTTGCAAAATTCCGAATCATAGGAACATTTGTAAGTTTTGTTCTAACTTCATCAAGTAATATAGGCACTCCCTCCTCATTTGTAGTATTGGTAAATTTTTCAAAATCTTGTTTCCCCCAGTATGCCTCATATTCACTTCCCGGTTTACCCACAGTCAATGTTGGTAATATGGATGCCACAGATCCATATTCAGAAGTTAGATAATCTCCTGCTAAAAACAGATGTAATTCTTTAGGAGTTGTAGCGGCTTTCAAAGTAAAACTGAATTCTACAATGCCGTTGTTAGAAACAGCAGTAGTTGATTTAATTTCTGCGTTATATATATTTGAAAGGAAAGAGTGTTCGTCATCAGCTCCCTTGTCGAATTCAAAAATAGTCAGTTTAAGTCCACTTCCCGGGGTATCTTTTAAAAGACCACGTGTATTAGCTTGTGACATCCCGGGAAGTATGATTGATCCTGTAACTGTCAACCCCTCTTCATTATTCATTTTTTGATTAAGGTTGTCGATTATTAAATCTTCACAACCACAAAATATTATTGAGATTGCAATTACAACGAAAGAAAGCTTAATCGATTGAAAGAATTTATATATTTGTCGTTTCATATCGCTATTAATTAGTTTATTGAGCACCTCTTGGGACATCACCGAGTGTATAAGTGTAATTACCATTTGCATCTGGGGTTATAGAATATTGTGGGTATTCACTCCAGTACCATTCATCATAGACGGCGCGGACAGCACTGTAGCGTCCCTGTTTCTCACCATGAACTTTATCATCATCAGGGGCAAGGAGATCATAACGTATTACTTCGCCATCTTTTGCCATATACAAACCCTCGGAAGTCCAATAAGGAACCCCAGAAGTGAATAATTGAGGTATCTTTGCTTCTTCAGAAAGTTTATTTATATAACTGAATTCAGCAAGGGTCGGTATTCTCCATCTTCCTGCAGGAAAAGCATTTTCTTGATAAAGAGCTGCCCTGTAACGTGCAAAAGGACGGGTGATTCTACCGGTAGTTCCCCAAGATGAAGCAATTCTGAATTGCGGTGCTATCATATTCAGAACACTTCCATCCTCAATGGTATTGTAATAATACAATAATCTTCTAGATGTTCTGCCTTTTCCATCGTAAAGAGCGTTAGCGGATGCGCATCTATTGGCCGACGCTTCTGCAGTACTTGCGCTAATAGCAAGATTTCGCCAGCCGAGCTCTGGTTGATTGCTATTAATATATGAAGTATTTAATGCATTCTTTATTACTTTCGATCGTGGATCGCCAATTATGTAATGATATTCTGTGACCTCTTCTCCCTCTCTCACTTTAAAAGAATCATTATTAGAAAGTGAAGTCACATTAATAATATACATATTCGGGTTATTGTTATTTGCTTCATGGTCCTCTCCAATACCTTTTAGTGTTCCGTATGAAGGGCTTTCTGTAGCACCAGTAATACTGTAATTACTATTATTTAACTGTTCAGTATTGTGAGTATAGCCATTTACAAACACATTCCCTTCGCACTTAGAGGCAGGATTGCGATCCGCTTCAATATACATAGCCGGATACTGATATATCACAACATTTTCTTGATACTCGGGTTTGTCAATATGACGTAGAGTAAAAGTAATGGTGTACATCGAAAAGGCATCATCCTCAATAGGCTCATAGTATTTGATACTATCTGCAGTAATTTTAATTTCATCATTAAAGTCTAATTCATTATAATCTTTGTTGTGACCACTTAAATGAACTAAATTACCATTCTTATCGTAAGGTGTCCAAAGGTTAAGCGGATGGTATATGTTGACATACTCCTGGTCAGCAGTTTTACTCAGAGATGATGAGCATATAGGTTCGTTTGGATTTTTTTCATTGGTAGTAGTAATTTGCTCTTGATCAATGGTGAATGTTACCACTCTGCCTACTTCAGGATTTTTGGGGTCTGAAACGAAGTTAAATCGTTGATATGATATGGTAATATTAGTGATTTCGACAGGGTGGGAAGTGTAATATGGAATTGGCATATTTACCTCATTATTGAAGGTATATACATTTGGATTTACTACTAAATAGCGATAATCATGAATTGGTACGTCAACTTCCTTTGAGCCCCAATCCACTATTTGATAAGATACATTATCCACTTCAAGCGGAGTGTCTGGAACAAGGGAACCTAAAATACCAACTTCAAGATTTACAGTATAATAATGATTACTTGAAAGGAATGTCACCTCAGATTGCGTCACAGGCACTTGGTAATAGAAGGTGTTCCAGGAGGATTCTCCCTCTTTCTGCCAAGGCACCAAAAGAGTCATAGTTGTTTTGTGAGTCTCCTCAACGCTTTCGGTCCAAGAATTGGGATACGTATAGAACGGAACATCCATTGTATAGGGATAATTGCCTGATCCCTTTTTCAATGTCCTGACCGAATTTTTGGTAAGATCACTGTCATAATACGCTTGAGTATTGGTAGGTTTCCATTTATCAACTTCTTCATCGTATTCCGGTGTAACAGAATAAGCCTCCTGAACTCCATTGTTTAAAAGCACGCGTATGCCATTTTCTGTGTTTGGGACAGGGCGCCAGGTTTCTACTACTTCTTCCTTTTCATTTTTTATTTCTATCTTTTCGGGAAGTTTTATATTTAATTTAATTTTAGCCGCTGTGCGTGTAAGATTTACCATTCCACTTGCGTGACCCTTTTCAGAGGACGATGCAGGTGCAGTATATTCAACTTCGTCATTCCCGCCAGCCATAACAAATGATGACTGAACTTTTGTCGTTTTGAAATGAGATTTGATTATTAATTGTTTCATCTGACTAATAGATGCATACTCAGGCACTTCAATATCTTCCAGATCCTTAACGTTTGCCAAAGCATAGATGCGACATTTCTTTCCATCAGGATTCTCTCCGAAGAGGGTCTTAACCATATCATCACTAAGCTGAAGAGTGATTGTCTTGTTCTTATTTCCATTCAGCTCTGACGGAGTCTTCCAAATAGTTGCCGGGTCATCTTCTGAGGCTGACAGTGGATAAAGACCTATTACGAGGTTATCAATAAGATTTTCTGAATTATCTGAATCATCAGAGCGTGACATCACCGAGTTTTGGAAAGATAGGGTGATTGTTCCGGGAGAGTAAGGTTCCGCCTCGGGAGCTTGTACGCTATCATCGCTACATGCCACCCATCCAAACATCGTAAAAAATAAGATTATCAGTATGTTAAAATATTTGACCATCTGAGATAGATTATTTAGGATTAAAGAGGATTCTGAACTATGGTATAATTTTTATAATTTGTTCCTTCCGGAGTTAAATCCGCTTCCATAACGGTACCGTTGCCAAGGGTGATGACAACCTGAAGTCTGGCTCTATTCCCTTCTCCGCTTGGTGTATCATCCTGAGAAACGATGATAAGATCAGAAAGAGTAGTGCCTGTTATTGTGCCGGAAACGCTTGGTTTCATTTCTCCATTATCAAGGAATACAAAAGTGTTTGGCGCACCTTCAATAGTTATAAGGTAAGCGCTCCATGTAGCTCCGACAGGACTTTGCAGACCGAAACGTGCAGTGAGGGGTACCCACATTGGTACACCTGTCTCAGGATTTGTTGTCCAAGGTTTTATCACCACATTCCCCTCGGTATCATGTTCTGTAAACCCTGATAGCCATTCGAGTTTAGGATACACAGTCACAGTCTCGGTATAATTCATAGAAAAGCCGTTCTCTATCCACTCCTCAACAGTGAATGTTAGACTGGCTTCGTTGCCGAGAGCCACTTCATTGACAGAGAGAGAATAGACGTGATTTCTCAAAATATATTGTCCAAAAGAATTGTAATCGGTCATGAGGATATCGTAAGATTTAGTTTCCTCAGAGCCGTCTTCATTTTTTTGGATTGCCACCTTTATACGGAATATAGGCATTCCTTCTGCCACGTTGTTATTGAGATTTCCAATTTTTTGCTCAGGCACGTATCCTATCCATGTGGAGCCTTTCATATTATCTGTATCTGTAATTGACCAATTATCAGGTATAGTGCCTAACTTATAAACCGGTGCATCTGTTAGTGTCAATTCTTTATCCAAATCAGCTATATTGGGCTGTTCAACTTGATAACCGTTTTGGTAATTTGCAGCGTCTACGGGCAATTGGCGCAGATCGCTTTGTGAACCAATAAATTCCGCTCCGATGACTTTAGGATAACCGTCAATGGCTTTATTTTGAATATTGTCTACCACTCTGACTTTCGCCACTGCACGAAGCAGGTCCACATCGTTTAGATAAACCCGTTGGTCAAATCTACTGTAATAAAGGGCTTCCTGAGAGACGGAGGTAACATTAGTTCCGAACATCGGGACGTTTTGTTTGCCATTTTTATATAGATCGACAGCAGTGTTTCCACCTGCGGGATTATATATATTGCTCATGGCAAACGTCAAAAGGTTTAATTTATTTATGACCTCAGTATAAGTTGTTCCGTTGATTTGGTTCCAATATGTTGAATTGTTTGTTCCTGATGGTACACAGTTTGCTAAAATAAGTATTCGGAAATTAATTTTCTCGTCACTGTTTGGATTTACTTCAGTTTCAAGCAACTCTTCAAGTTTTGATTTGCTGATGACCATACTCACAGTGTATAATCCAGGCGCGCCGGTAATGTAGTTATCAATATCGTTTGATGCCCCCAGATCTGTCTTTTTTAAAATCAGCTTCTCATCACCGGCAGTTCCATTATTTTTTGCGAATACAAACAAGGCGCAATCTTTCATGTCGATGCCATCTTCAAACTGCCTGTATTCACTCTCTGCTTCCGTGTGGTTTGTGTTTAGGTCTGTGCGGGATTCCAGATTTGGTTCTGAAGTATGCATAACGAAGCTGATGGTTATGGGATCATCATTTTCAAGCACAGGACAATCTCCGCGCTCCTCAATCAATGAGCATCCGCAGAGCAGAAAAGCTGATATGAATGTTAGAATTACAAATTTCATCGGAGATCGTTAAGGAGGGATTAAGTTGTTAAAAGGCGGAGTTTTGTGGAGGTACGACAGCCCAAGAATTGATAAATATTCCGCCGGCTATGTTCCAGTTACTATTCTGGTCAATGAAAAAAATCATTGAATAATCGTCTTGGCGATCGAGATATTCCTGATCAGGCATATCCCCGTATCTCCCCTTTATGAGGAGCAGATACTCCACAAGGGGAATTTTTATTATATCGGTATTATCCCACTTACGGTGAACGGTAAGAATTACGTTTGAGTCAACCATAAGTCGGCTTGTTGAGAGTTCAAAAAGAAGGGAACCTACGGAAGACATCGCTTTTGTAGGTTGTTCCGAATTGGGAATAGAGACTTCTCCGTAATGTATATTCCAAGGTTTATAGGTCACAACAGGGCATCCCGGGATAATCTCATTATCAAAAGAGAGCCATGAGTTTTCATCTGTAATTGTAACCTCAAAATCCTTGTTGTCTATAGGAGAGCCGTCAAGATGCTGCAGCATGAATCGGATAGACTTTGTGTCCTTAGTCAGAGAGATATTGACGTTTTGTAGAGATGGGTGGAAGGGGTCTGTAGTATATTTGATGCCGGTCATCATACCGTGGTAAAGGCCGGGGAGATCACCCTCCGATATATTTTTCCCATCTATAATGGTTGTTTTAAGCCTGACTTCCAATTCCTCTTTAGATTGGGGAGTGAATGATTCAAGCTCGAAATACGGGTTGTCTTTAAGACCACACCAGGAAATGAAATCGTAGGTACCTTCAGGAAGATTGGTATCTAACTTGAAGTCCTTCCCTGCCAGTGCGTCACCTGAGGCAGATTCACTCCACACAAGTTTACCGGTATGGTCAAAAGCCCAAATATTCACCGCCTTCACTTCATGGGGAAATGCGTCGGCAAACTTTATATTGCGGTCATAAGTAAAGCTTACGCTAAGTTGCGTGGGACATTCCTCAAGATCATCAGTTATCCAAGAGCAACCGGTCAGCATGAGTATTGCTGACGAGAAAGCAATTGACTTAATAAATCCGGTGTGTAAATTCTTAAAAGACATAATAGTAAAATTTTTAAAGGGTGGAGGGAGGTATTCCCACCACCCCGAAGTCACCCACTATGGGTTATTAGATTTATTACCACAGCAAGTGCTGCATAAAGCGCGATTTGTTATTATAGTTTAACATTCTGTGTCGGCACAACTGCCCATTTCAAGATTCTTATAGAGTAAGCCACGAAATAATCATCAGTAGTTGCAGGCGGAACAATAGGAACATCGTCACCTCCGATGCCGGATGCAAGACCCTTGATTTCACTAACGTTAATAGAGTAGGTGTGGTTACGGACCATTCCAAAGTCACCTACGCGAACCTTATTCCAATCAATTTTTTCGGCTGTCTTCTGCTCATTGCCCTTACGATACCAACCAAGGTGTCTAACCGGAATGTTGAAGTATGCATGACCTGTGGTATAGTAGTAAGCATATCCTACTTGGCGCATGATAGCAAGGTTGGCTTGAGTAAGAGTAATTTCTCCATTATTTAGTGTTGCATTGTCAGCGACAACCTTATTATACCCGTTGCCGGTAAGGACATATATACCATTTGCGGCATCAGCACTCTTGAGTTGAAGGGTTCTGGTATTTGCTTGAAGTTTCAACTTAGTATTGGTGTTACCGTCATACGCCTCTTTTACTTTATCAGAAACTCCATCAACCTTAAGAGCATTAACAAGTGTACTCCAGTCTTCAGTATTTGCGATATTAAGTCGTTCATAGGATACTTCATTTTCTGCATTCGTAACTTGCTTATAGAAGCATGTTGCTTGAGCAAGGAAACGCTTCAGCATTGATTCACCACCAAGGACTTTACAAGTTCCATCAGTATTATTTTCAAAGTAAACGTATGGACGGTCTACAGTAACGTCTTCTCCGTTTTCATTATAAGTAACTTTACCAGACAGATAAGTATAGAAACCGGGATTGCCGGTAGCAGGAGTACCATTGATAGAAACAGAATATTGACCTACATAAATTACGGATGCGACAGCCGCAGCGGGATTTACCCCTCCTAATGCTTTAGAGCCAACAGTGGTCTCACGGAAATATTGAGGATCGGTATCGGTGGCCTCATAGCCTTCTGTTCCATTCACTAACTCATTGTAAGAAATATATTTTTGATTTACTTGAAGTGGGTCATCTCCCATAATATCAGAGGAAACTTCAGGATATTCTGCAGTGAAGTATGCCGGTGACATTCCCCAGTAAGAACGGTGCAAATCAGGATTGTTCCAATCCCAAGAATTTTGTATATTCAAAATGCCAGTGCCACTGTTGTTGATAATCTTGTTGAGAGCATCATAGGTGTAGTTATCACCTAAAAGTACACCATCCTCTGATTCCTGGCGGAATGACTTGATTACATAAGTCCTGTTTGCCTGAGCGTTCACAGCCCAATATTGAGGTTTGAAAGTTAGAGTGACCGGTGTAACAGTATATGTTGAATTCCCTTCAGCATTAACACTATACACACGGGTAGCAGTTTTATAATCGTCTGGGGCATTTGCTGCGAAATTAAGTTTTGTAGCATAACGTTCAACATATATATTAACGCAGTTGTTAGCTTCAAGGGCAGCTTGTGCCGCTTGCTCCGTAGTATAAAGCTGCTCTTGGGGTATTTCTACAGCTATCTGTGGCAATGAGCCATCTGCTTCTCCATCAGGATAGTAAACTGAGTTACTCATAGCAAAATACATGGAGTTACCGGTACCTGATGCAAAACTTGTTCGTGATACTGTCTGAATGGTGTTCAGGTTAACATTCAGGGATCCTGACTGTATCGGATTGATATAGCATATCACCTGAGATGGTTTCTTCTCTCCTTTGCGCACAACGACTGTAGCGACTTCTTTATATGACTTCTCAACACCAGCTCCTTCGGGATTTTCATCAGGTTCAGGGAGATCTATAGGAACTACATCCCCAACAACGTTGCCATTTTCGTCATAAAATACAAAATAGGCATTGTTTACTTGATTTTCAAGGAGTGAGCCCTCCGCTAAGTCGTTGTCATTTAGACCAGGTGCTCCATTATCGCTACTTGTACGTGAGCCGGTAGCATCTCCTTTGATGCTGAGGCTGACATAGAATGTCTGGTCTGCATCAAGCGGACTATTGTTTGTTGGCTCATCCAATTTGTCGGAAGAGCAGGCTGTGAAGATCAGGCCTAAGGCCATCACTCCATAAAGAAAAGATTTCTTCATAAAATTATTAATTTAACTGTTAGATTGTAATTGATTATCGTATTAATGTTTTTCCTAATAGCTTTGCATGCTAAACGAATATGCTTATAGAATCACAACTGTCTCCTTCTTTATCATTGTTTTCTCCACCTCGGCTATGGCCTGGGCGGCACCCTTCACTCTGGCTTGGTTTGCCTCTTTCAGCAGCTGCAGGGCCTTGGCGTAGTCGCCCTCCTTGGCGCTCAAAATGCCTCGGGCGTAGGATGCCTCGGGGCTCGGCTTGACCTTATCAAGATACATGTGGGCGGCGTTCAGGTTGCCCAAGGCCATTGCGGAGCCGGCTGCGTTGAGATTGGCAACTGCGCTCTCGGGGTACATCACAGCGGCCGTGGCGAACACCTTGTCGTAGTCGGGCGTGCCGGGGGCGTATTTGCCGGCGAGGAGATAGAACTCGTTGAGCGACAAAAGGCGCGGGTTGCGGTCAAACACTTTCTTTATCTCGTCTATGTCGAAGAATTTGCGTATGCTGTAGGTGATTTTGTAGTCGGTGTGGCGCAGCTCGGGGTAGACGTTCTTAAGAAGGAAGGGGTACTCCTTCGGGAACTTCGAGCGGAAGACGTCGTTTTTCTTCTCTATGGGCACCGACGGGTCGTCGATGAAGGCTATCATGGCCTCCTTCTGCGGCTCGGAGGAGGCTGCTATCCACGCCCTCAGACCCTGCCAGTCCTCCGGGACAGACGAGGTGTCGTAGACGGAGGAGGGGAATGTGGAGTGATCTTCCACGTATTTCTTCACCACTTCGGTGCGCCCCTTTGCCAGACGCACGTTGTTGGCGTAGGGACCCTCGGGGGAGGCGTAGCCCGTGAGCAATATGCGCTCCACGGTGGCGTACTCGTTGTCGCGCACGGCGTTGACCGACTTCATGATTGAGTCGAGCTCTGCCTGGTTGGAGAGGTAGCTCCAGTCGATGTCGGTGCGGTTGACCTTGAATATGATGTTGGCGCGTCCCGAGAGGTCGAACACCTTGTCGGCTGTGTCCTTGGGAGCGATGTACTCAAACGGAAGCTCTGGGGTGAAGCGGCTGTAGTCGAGGTCGGCAACCGGCACCAGCTCCTCCAGAGGGGGGTTGCAGTTGCACACGCTCGACGTGTCGGTGCGCACGATTATGCTGGATTTCTCAAACTGCGGGCCGTAGGGCACGGCGGCAATGTACTCCAGGGGCTCGGCTTTGTCGGCGCGGAGTATGGTCTGGGGCTCATAGACGCCGTCGCGTATCTTGGCGTACCATGCTCCCTTGCCAGCTATCCTCACCGGCGCCATCTCCACGGTGTCGGTCTCCGACACGAGCATAGGCGTAAGCGTCAGCATGTTGTTGCTCTTCACCTTATAGGCCTTGGGGTCCAAAGTCATGCTGAGAGTGATCTGCGAGTCGCCTCGGTCCACCCTCATCTGAGATATATGCAGGCGGTCGGTGTTTTCTCCGGCCGATGCCGCCAGCGGCAGTATAAGGGCCAAGGCGGCGAGAGTTGTCTTGTTCATGTGCTTATAGGGTTTAGAAGACGTACATTAGGTTGATGGCGGCTTTCGTTGGACCGAAGTAGTTGTGGTGGCCCGACTCGAGCTTCTTTCCGCAAACGGCGCAGGGGTAGGCGTCGTAGCGGGTGTAGGTCCAGCCTATGCCGATCTCCGCCTCTATGTTCCAGTGCCGGTTTATGATCCAGTCGTATCCGTAGGCGATGCCCGCGCCCCCGAACCATCCCTCGTAGCGGCGGTCCTTAAGCTTGCTGAAGTCTGTTCCGAGCATCTTGAAATCAAGGTCAATGTTGCCCACGTTGTACTCGCCGCCCAAAGCGTGCACTCCGAGGAAGTGTCCCTGGAAGCGGTGGCAGAACCAGTATCTCGCTTCGGGCTGCACCACCCAGTGGCGCCATCTGTGACCGTTAACATTCCAGAAGTTTATCTCGCCGGAAGTGTTGATTGTCCATTTGGGCGCTATACCCACCTCCACTGCGGCGTTAGGATTTAGCAAAGCGTCGGAGAGGAGATTGGTCTTCACAGCTGCCTTCTGGGCAAAAGATGGGGAAGAGCTTAAAAGGACAAGCAGAGTGACGATGAGAAGTTTTAATTTTGACATTGATATTCAGTATTATATCATTATTTCAAAGATTCTTTGTCTACCGACCCGTGAGCCGGGTTGTTGCGTGCGGTTTCCAGTAGCCTTTGGTGGCTCTCCCGCTCTGCCGGGCAGTTGCGGGTCACAAAACCCATTATGCTGTTGTATGCTAAGCCGTGACGCGCGGCTATGCTCTTAAGATCCTCGGCGGAGGTGGCGTATTCGTCTATCGCATCCTTGTATTTCTCGTAAGAGGCACGCTTGACAAGGTTGCCGCCTGGTAGGCGCATCATACCCTGTGCGTTTGCAAGCTCCGGCTCGTGGGATTTGAGATATACTCTGAACACGTCGGGGTTGAGACCAAACTCCGCTGCCACCTTGGTGATATCCCGCGGATTCTCCATGAGGCTGCGTATAGCGGGGGCGTATTTGCCGGATGCCGAGTTTATTGGCGGTCGCCTGTCTGTTCTGTGCCATTGGTACAGGTAGCCTTTGAATCCGTCGGCGGGTACTTTTGTGGCAACTATTATCTCTTCGACAGTCATATCGGTGGTGTGGTACAGCTCCAAAGCCTTGGAGTAAAGCTCCACTGTTGACGGCTTGGGACCGTAAAGAGTGCCGTTGCCCGACAACTCCCCGGTGCGTCGCAAGGCGGAGGCTTTTTTTGCGGCCTTTCTTCTGTCAGCCTTCTCCGCAATAATATCTTTGTGATAGGCGCGCATGTAGCGTGACAGCCCGCTTTGTGACACACTGCATGCTTCGGCAACCTCAGGTATGGTCATGTCGGTGTCGCGGTACATCTCCACTGCCTCCCGATATGTCTCTTTGCTTATGTCTCGGGCACCGCGGGGAGTGTTGTCTGCAATTCCAAGCTGCCGGCGTGCGTTCTCCCGATTTGGGATTACATCGGGATAGTGGGTGTAAAGCTGGTAGGCCAATGACGGGCCCCGAAGATTAAACAACCTTGCAATCTGAGCCACGTTGTACTCTATGTACGCTATGTCTCCGCAAGCCTCTATAGCGTCCTTATATTTAAGGTGGGTTTTGAGCGACTGCCCTTTTGGCGGCTTTACCTTCATTGACCAGACGTCGTGTTTATCTGGGTCCAGACCGTACCTTTCGAACAGAGCACATCGGTGGTGCTTGCTGATATGCGCGCTAAGCCCGGCGGCAGTGACGCCGCACTCTTTAGCCACTTCCCGCAATGACATCTTCGAAGAAGCATACATGGCAACCGCCACCGCATACTTGCTTTCTGCGGCGGATTCTCTCAGTGCTCGCGGCAACCGGTTGAAATTTATTGTCGTTGCGTTCGTAGTATACATCGATAATTCAGTCTGATTCATCCTGCCAAAAAAGGGGTTAACCCGCATCTCTTATTAAGAGATATTGACTATTTATATTTTAATGAATATCAATGATATACAGGGTCTTGTAATTACCGTTTGCTAAACAATATTGAAAAAAGCTCTGAAAAAAGAGCTAAATCGATAAAAAATTTCTTGAGATATACTTGCACATTATCAGAATATTATATAACTTTGCATACTGAAATAAGTATCTCTTAATAAGAGATACTTATTTTTTGCCCAGAGTCCCCATTCTGCTTTCGCACAAAAAACAACCTTATATCGGAACACATACAAATTCCTGTGTCTACTCCTCAACATAGTCAGTCTTGAATACATAAACGTCTTTTCTATTCGACCGCAACGCGGTCGAGAGGCGTATGGGTGGATCTCAATCCGTGGGTTTCACCCACGGCTACAATATTCGGTGGCTACGCCACCTCTACACTAACGTCGCCTAACGAATCCGATGGGATGCCTTGCAATGACCGCGTGGCGGTCAAATTTGGTAGCCGCGGATTTCACCCACGGCTACATTATTCGGTGGCTACGCTACCTCTACACAAAGTCCCCTAACGAATCCGATGGGATGCCTTGCAATGACCGCATGGCGGTCAAATTTGGTAGCCGTGGATTTCACCCACGGCTACAATATTCGGTGGCTACGCTACCTCTACACTAACGTCGCCTAACGAATCCGATGGGATGCCTTGCAATGACCGC
>CAZJKZ010000065.1:0-14304 GCA_964546885.1 uncultured Bacteroides sp. | reverse complement strand
AAAATAGAGGCTTTTTCAAATCTGTCAAGTATTTTTAAATGAAAGAGCCGTGCCGATTTCTTTGAAAAAAAGCAATATTTCATTCAAAAGTGAAATATTTGGCGTACCTTTGCGTTATAATAGTAAACTAAGAACACGACTATGAGCGAGGTAGAACTCATCTTATTGGAAGAAGGTAATCAATGCACTCTCTATTCCATTCAGTTTAGCACTGAAGACAGTATTTCGGTATAATACAATGAAACAATCTGTTTCAGAAAGATTCTACCATTTCTTTAATAATATAAATGTTAGAACAACTTATAATAATCTTATAATTTGTACAGACTAATTTAAATAATCACTATATAAATATTATATGAAGAATTATAAACAAATAAACGAAGCTATTAAGCACGGTGACTTCTCTGAGTTTGATAAACTCGATGATATTCAAAAAATTGAAATAGCGAAAACATGGAATGACGAAATGCAAATCAAATATTTAAGTAGAACACCTTCATTAAGTGAAGAAGAAGTGTTTGATACTTTAATTGCAAAAATGGGCTGATTTCAGCTCATTGCCCGCCAGCGACATACTGCTGCGCAGAGTCTTCACCAAGACCACGGAAATTAATGTGAAAAGGGATTAAAGATCGCAACATTATATAATTTGCTCTTATATGGCAGATAACAAAATAACTTACAATACATTAAAGGATAGCTTAGCCCGGATCAAGGAAGTTGACTCCGAGGTTCGCGAGCGCCTATGGAAACTCAATTTCAGAGAATACTTAGAGCCTGTGCTCAAGGAATGGAAGTATCCATATGAGATTGATGCAGTGAGAGGCAATTTCACTTTAACTGTAGCCCCGGGCTGCTATATTCACGCTAAGCGTCATGGGTCGGTCTATGCCGTTTATATAGAATTGAATTATGCAAACATCCAGATACATAGTTCGTCTTCTGAAAACCAGACATTAAAAGATAGTCCGATACTTGTATCGCTATTCGGCCTCAGATCTTACATGTTCTACTTCGATATGCTTGCAGAGAACATCAAGTCTGAATGTGAGTTGTGGGAGAAGATCGTCAAGGGCGAAAAGGGGGCTAAGCTGCTTGGCATTTTGACAAAGCCCATTCTGAGAAAGAATTCTCTACCCTCGACCACAATAGAGAAATGCGATGATGCGGGACTGTTTTGGCTCACGAAAAAGATATTCAAAAACGTTTCACTCCGCACCCTTATCAGCGTTGACTGCTATAATGACGGTTGTATCTCTCTATCTGGGGCTTACAACTGTTTCCCTGACTGTCTGCGCGACTGCAATCGCTTGTATTTCAGAGTCGACCGCCCTTATATGCCTAACGATGGCTCTGGCATCATTTATAGTGGTGAGAATACCGGCGAGTCGATTGACGGTCATAAAATATTATATTCCGCCCCCATTTGCCGGGATCATGAAGACGATTTGCCATCCGAACTGTCGGCTGTTCTTGATCGCCTTGGCTATGAGTATTATAAAGACGGTGATACATATTATATATACATAACCGAAGACTGGGTGATCATAAGAATAGATAAATTATTTCGGTTAAAACAAATAAGCATAGACAGGACGCATGATGCAATTGCTATGGCTGACGGCGATTTCAACTGCATGATGCAACTGATTGCGTGGGGATCGCCTTACGAAAGCTTGTCTACTTATCTCGGTTTGTTCAATTTGTTCAATAAATATAATTTTGGGGACCTCATTATTCCGGGTATATGTAAATGCCTATCAGATAAGATCACCTTCTATTATGCTGAACATCATTTCACATTCATAGATGGGGATGAGTACTTTACGATATCTGAAAAACAAACCGGTTGGTTGCAAACCATATATAAATTGATATCCGTTTTTAATTCTCATCCTGACACCGGCATGGCTACATGGCGGCAGATGCTTACTGATAAATATTCCGATGTCGAGCTTGTGATAAAGAAAAAGTACGACTTCTGGGATTGATGGCAGTATTTAATTAATGCCCACACGTATCCTTATTCTTGGGAATTGTGGTGTGAAAAATTCGCGTACATACGAAGAAGATGATTCACTACGTGGATATGTACTTAATCTCCAAAAATTTGAAGAACTGCTTAAGGAAGGTCAGAAAAATGGTGAGCGAAATAACTAAGTGGCTAAGCGGACAACATAACTTTACGCTTTCAACTCTGGCAATGCTATCCTCATTCTTCGGTCAGCCTATAATAACGGTTGGATGAATAGAGAACGACGTCCTGCGGTGCATGATCCCTTTCTGATAGCGTTCAAAATGCTGAATAATTATTTGTTGTTATCAGTCAGTACTTTTTGTAAGAGAGGATAGAGAGCTTCGGCGAAGTGCTTGAAGCCATAGTCGGTCAGGTGGATGCCGTCAACTGTGCCTTCTGCCTCATCGTCGAGGATTTGGTTGCCCTGGAAATAATAGAGATTTTCGTCGCCCTCCATTATCTTATTATCGTAAAATGTATGGAGCGTATTATTAAGCGTATTTATATTTGACAGACTTGATGAGTCGAAGCGAGTACGGGGATTCAGAGCGTTTTCTACTAATATTATCGGTGTTGTGGGATGAGATTCACGTATACGCTTATAAAACGGCTCCAGATTTTCAGATAGTGATTTTACAGTATTGTTTGGCAAAACATCGATTACAAAAGCCCCGGCATCGCTCTTTGCCATCATATCAGCTATTTCAAGATCGAGCTTGCCGTTGCCGCTGAATCCGAGGTTGATTATTTCACGGTTGAGCTTGCGCTGTAGAATATTGGTGTGTGCCATGCCCGGACGCGAGGCGCAGCCGCCCTGCACTATGCTTGTGCCGTAAAACACAACGGGCTTTTTCCTTGAAGGAAGGTCTACCACCGGTTTTTTCAGCACTGCTCCTTTGTTTACTCCTATATGCAGATAGTCCAAACCGTCATAAAGAGGCAAAAAAAGCATGTACTCGTGCATACCTCTTTTAGGCATATTCTTAACAAAAGATGTCGAGGTCTCGCCTTTTGACGATGGAATGGCTGTGCCCACGAGTGTCCACTTGTTGCCCGGCTGGAGCACATATAGATCCATACCTTTGATACCTGTAGGCGCCATGTGGTTCATGACAAAATTATTAAGAGGATTGAATTTTACGTATATTGATGTGGCATCAGTGGCAAATCGTATTGAGAGGCCTGCGGAATGTTGACCGTGGTTCCACAATCCATCCCTCACTTTTGTATGCAAAGAGTCGGGAAGTCGAGAAAAAGATTGGGTGGCATCAGGAGCAAGAGTGCCGTATACCGGAAATTTCGTCATATCGTGATATACCTGTGCAGATGTTGAGACCACTGCAACCGATATAATGACTGATAATATAAATCGTATCATAAAATATAGTTTTGCAGACGCATTATGTAAGTCATGGATTATTATAAATCATTGGCTTACATAATGCGTCTGCTGTGTTTAATAATCTAATTATTAGCTGTTGACATTCTTGTCAAGATGTACATCCATTTGAGGGAATGGGAAATTGATGCCGTGCTCGGGTAGGGTATTATAGAATAGCTCGTTCATTTTAAAATATACTCCCCAATAGTCAGAGTTGCGAGTCCAAGCCCTTACCGTTAGGTTCACACTGCTGTCAGCAAGGGCGCTGACGTACACCACCGGACTTCTATCCACTTTGGGATGTATACGGGCAAGTGTCTGTTTGCTTTGATTTTCCATTTCGTCAATAGCACTTGAGATCTTCTTGCGAGAGCCAAACCACCGTTTAAGTCCTTTGGAAGCTGACTGTGCTGCAAGCAGCTTCTTTTCCTCTTCGCACTCCTTGTCGTTCTCCGGACAAGTATCATCTTCAATATATTGTCGCACCACACGATCGTCGGCCAGAAGCAGATCAATGATCACTTGGCGCGCTTTTTTAACATCGTCTCCATAGGATATTCCTATAGTCCAGTCGACACGGCGATATTCCTCGCGGCTGTAATTGTTGATAGAGCCTGTTGACAATCCACCGTTGGGTATTATGATGGATTTATTATCAGATGTGGTGATTACCGTGCTGAAAATCTGGATTTCTCTTACTGTGCCGGCATATCCTCCTACCTCTACGTAGTCTCCTACCTTATAAGGCTTGAGCAGAAGTATGAGCACTCCGCCTGCAAAATTCTGAAGCGTGCCTGTAAATGCAAGGGATATGGCTACCGATGCAGAGGCGAAAAGAGCTATGAATGATGACGTTTCTATACCCAATATGCCTATTACAGTAATTATGAGAACGAAATAAAGCAATATTCGTATAAGCGACAGCAGGAATGTGGCCAATGAAGGATCCACTTTGCGGCGCACAAACACCGATGCAAGTAAATTGTAGATTTTGCCAATTACGAATTTACCGATGAAAAAGACGATAAGTGCCACGCAAAGGTCGATGGTGAATGACACCATCATCTTTACAATCTTGTCAATAAATTCGTCGAGAGGCAGAGATTTCAACATTTCAAATTCTTGCTGACGAGTAGGTACACTGTCAGGCACAGCCTGAATTTGGCATAAGAGGTGCAGAAAGTCCATAATTATTTGAATAACGCCGAAGCTACATCAGCGTACCATGATAGAGTATTATATTTATTTGTAGTTTGTGAAGTCGTCGAAGTGGGGATGTAGGAGGATAGGCCGCAGTAGTGTTCAATCTTGATTGTGCTCCATACCCACGGCGAAGCTTCGGCGTACACTACAGCTTTTGCAAGTGCGTCGCGCCACTGTGCTAAATCAGCGTCTTCTTTGCAGATTGTTTCCACATACTGCCCAAAGTCGAAATAGTAGCAAGGAGTTGACTTGGTAAAGCGTTGATATGTGCATGACGAATCGTAGAGCTTTTCGGCTTTTTCGTAAATGCTGCGGGTAATTGCCGCAAGATTTTCAAGAGCGTCTGTGCGTACCACAGACAGAGTGTTGGGACAATCGCCACGTACAAAATTCTTGTCGTAGTATGTAAATGTAGTTTGTGCTGCTGTGACAGCCATATTTTCCAAAGGCAGCGATGTGTCGGAGAGTATAGGCAGCACAGTGTTGTAGGGCATGCCTTCCCCCGGTATCTCGCACGGACTGGAAATTATATATGGAGCGCAGTCGCGAAGCTCGTACACAGTCTCTATCGATCCCATATAGCAGCAATCGAAATATATGAAGTCGAGATCTGCGTCGTGTATGGCTTCATGAAGCGAAGTGATGTTCATGCGTTTAGGTTCGGAATTGCCATATTCGTCGTAGCCGAATGAGCGAGCTGGTATGGTTGTCTCTTCGACAATACCGTCCTGCAGCCAGCCCGATGCATGGCTCCAGAACACCATGCCATAGCTCTTGGCGGGGGCAAGGGTCTTTACGTCGGCTATTACGTCACGCATGCGCTTGATCGACACTGCGTATTCGTTGTTGTCGTATATTCTAAGCGTGTCAATTCCGAAGGGAGTGATTTCGTTGAGCTGTACGGCGATTTTTCTTTCGCCGTTTTCGGTATAGCGGTATTTATGAAAAATTAATACCCTTGTATTGCTTATCCCTGATGATGCTTTGCCTTCAATCATCTCTTTGATGTCTCGAGAGTCAGCTCCGTCTGTGCCAAGATTGTTGTTGGAGACCATATATACTAATATTGTGCGGTCGGCCTCTTTTAGCGTCGGCACATTCGGTTCATCTGAGTTGTCACAGCTTTGCACGCCAAAAGCTATCGGAAATATCATCACCGACAGCAGTATTTGAATAATTGTGTGTTTTAGCATCTTTATTTTATGATGTTGTTTAGAAGATTAGGCGTTTCTATTATTGGAGTTGTATTATTATACATAATCAAGCTTACGCACTAATGTGCGGAAGCTTGATTCGAGTATGGGTCTGCCTTGCGCATTTGGTCAATGTGAAGGCCGGTGAGGTCAGGCGTTGAGTGCGTCTTCGAGTGCTTGCTGGGCTTTGGGTAGGCCTTCTGCGTCCTTGCCGCCTGCCTGTGCGAAGCCGGGCTGACCGCCGCCTCCACCTTTTATGGCCTTTGCAGCCTCACGCACGATTTTCGAGGCGTTTTTGCCGCTTTTCACCACATCCTCTGTGAGCATCACAGTGAGTAATGGCTTTTTCTGTGGATCGCAGGTGGCTGCTATGAAAGCTGTGTTTTCAGGCGAAAGTTCGCGCACTCTGAATGCCACATTCTTCACCAATTCAGGCAAGCGGAGTCCGTAGAGGCTTACCACCTTTACGCCGTTTACTATTTTTGCGCTCTCTATACATTCTTTAGCCACGTTGTTGACTTTCTCGTTGAAGTAGTCTTCGATCTGCTTCTTCAAGCCGGCGTTTTCGTCTATTGATTTCTTTAGAGTGTCTACTATATTCGGCGCGTTGTTGAACATAGCTGATACCTGCTTGAGTGTGTCGCTCATCTCGTCGATGGCTTTCTCTACGTTTGAACCGGTAATGGCCTCGATGCGGCGAATGCCTGCGGCGATGCTGCTCTCAGTCAGGATTTTTATCATACCTATATTGCCGGTGTTATCGACGTGTGTTCCGCCGCAAAGTTCCACTGAGTCGCCGTAGCGGATCACACGCACTTCGTCGCCGTATTTCTCTCCGAAGAGAGCCATAGCTCCCATTTCGCGGGCCTCCACAATAGGCACGTTGCGATGCTCGTCGCGAGCTATTGCCTCGCGCACATGGCGATTGGCTATATGCTCTACCTTGCGAATTTCTTCAGGCGTAAGCTTCTGGAAATGTGAAAAGTCGAATCTCAACACGTTGGGTGAAACATATGATCCTCGCTGTTCAACATGGTCGCCAAGCACTTCGCGCAGTGCGGCATGAAGCAGGTGGGTGGCTGAGTGGTTGCAGCTGGTGGCCTGACGTGCTTCCTCATTGATTGCGGCGGTGAGTGTGGCGTTCACATCTTTGGGCAGACGCTTTGTGAGGTGCACGCTCATACCGTTTTCCCTTTTGGTGTCGAATATCTCAACTACTTCGCCGTCGGGCTCAATCAGTTTGCCGGTGTCGCCTACCTGGCCTCCCATCTCGCCGTAGAAAGGTGTCTGAGCCAGAACTATCTGGTAGTATTCGTTGTTTTTCTGCTTCACCTTACGGTAGCGGAGTATCTTCGTAGGCACGCTAAATTGGTCATAGCCCACAAATTCCTGTTCGCCTTCGTTGACAGTCACCCAGTCGGTGGTTTCCACAGCGGCTGCGTTGCGTGCGCGTGTCTTCTGCGCCTCCATTTCCTTGTCGAATTCCTCCTTGTTGAGGGTCATGCCGTTTTCTTTAAGGATGAGTTCTGTGAGGTCGAGGGGGAAACCATAGGTGTCGTAAAGAGTGAACGCATCTTTGCCCGAAATCATGTCTTTTCCTTGTTTGCGGGTTTCGGCTATCACATTGTCGAGCAGGCGTATGCCGTTGTCGAGTGTGCGGAGGAATGTGTCTTCCTCTTCTTTGATAACCTTCATTATGAGGTCGCGCTGCTTGGCTATTTCGGGGTAGGCTTCTCCCATCGAGTCGATGAGTGTGTCTACGAGACGGTACATGAACGGGCTCTTTTGGTCGAGGAAGGTGTATGCGTAGCGCACGGCTCTGCGGAGGATGCGACGTATAACATATCCGGCTTTTGCGTTGCCGGGAAGCTGCGAGTCGGCGATTGAGAAAGATATTGTGCGCACGTGGTCGGCGATAACTCGCATGGCTATGTCCACTTTGGGGTCCTTGCCGTATTCTTTACCTGAGAGCTGTGCTATTTTGCCAATTAGCGGGGTGAACACGTCGGTGTCGTAGTTGGATGTTTTGCCTTGGAGTGCCATGCAAAGGCGCTCAAAGCCCATGCCTGTGTCAATCACCTTGGCTGGAAGCGGCTCGAGAGATGAGTCGGCTTTGCGGTTGTATTGCATGAACACGAGGTTCCATATTTCGATCACCTGCGGATGGTCGTGGTTCACCATGTCCTGACCGGGCACAGCGGCGCGCTCTTCATCGCTTCGGAGGTCGATATGTATTTCCGAGCAGGGGCCGCAGGGGCCTGTGTCGCCCATTTCCCAGAAATTGTCGTGCTTGTTGCCGTTTATTATATGATCTGAGGGGAGATACTGAGCCCAATAGGCGGCTGCCTCGTCGTCGCGGGTGAGTCCTTCTTCGGGTGCGCCTTCAAACACTGTGGCGTAAAGGCGGTTGGGGTCGAGTTTGAGCACGTCCACGAGGTATTCCCATGCCCATGCTATGGCTTCTTTCTTGAAATAGTCGCCGAACGACCAGTTGCCCAACATCTCGAACATTGTGTGGTGGTATGTGTCCATACCCACCTCTTCGAGATCGTTGTGCTTGCCTGACACGCGCAGACATTTTTGTGAGTCGGCTACACGGGGATATTTAGCAGCTTTGTTTCCGAGTATGATGTCTTTGAACTGATTCATACCGGCGTTTGTGAACATGAGGGTAGGGTCGTCTTTGATTACCATGGGTGCTGACGGCACGATATGGTGGCCCTTGCCTTCAAAAAAGCTTTTAAAAGAATCTCTAATTTCTTTTGCAGAAAGCATGTTTTCTTGTGTTATTTTGTTTTGGTAGTTGTTGTTTCGTATTTTTACGCTCGATTTCAATCTACAAAGTTACTGATTTTTTGCGAGATTACCAACGGTTTTGCCCCTTTTTGAAAATTTTTATAAAAAAGATGACGAAAATTGCGTTTTGCTTTAAAAAATAATTGTATATGAAGAAAAATATTCGTACCTTTGCACCGCAATTTTAAGCAAATACATTTTATTAACACTCAAAAACATCTAAAGAATGCACTTAAGTTCTGAAGAAAAAGTAAAGATCTTCGAGAAGTACGGTCAGGGTAAGACTGACACTGGCTCGCCTGAAGCGCAGATTGCATTATTCTCTATCCGTATCGCTCATTTGACTCAGCACTTGAAGTCAAATCACAAGGATCATACTACCGAACGCGCTCTTAAGATGCTGGTAGGTAAGCGTCGTCGTCTTCTTGACTACCTGATGCGCAAAGACATCAACCGCTATCGTGCCATCATCGCTCAGAAAGAGCTTGGTATCCGCAAGTAAGCCTTTAGGCCCGCTTAAAGATTACAACCCTATTTGTCCTAAACCCTTATCCGGTTTAGGATTTTTTTTATAATATGGTGTGAGTTGCTATGATAACACACACCTCCCACTGCCTGAGTAGGGTGGGAGGTGTGTGTTACCTTTTATTGACACGTTGCTTATTCGAGCATGTCTTTGAAATCGGGAGAGGGCTTGAAGAACGGGATGTTGTGAGCGGGCACGATTACAGTTTCGCCTTTTGTAATATTGCGTGCTGTCTTTTCAGCGCGTCTCTTTATGGCGAATGTGCCGAATCCGCGAAGATATACATTTTCACCGTTGGCAAGAGAGTCTTTCACCACAGTCATGAATTCCTCCACTGTCCGGAGCACGGCTTCTCTTTCCAAGCCTGTCGCATGAGCGATTTCGTTAACTACTTCTGCTTTTGTCATTTTTCAGTTATTTTATGGTTTTCTTATTTTTGATGCAAATTTCGTGATTTAAAGTGATTTCTGCAAATATTTGGCTATGAATTTATTATAATTAGGCGTATTTTTTCAATTTTTTTTACTCTTTGGGTAGAAATAGGGTCTTTTGGCTTCTTATCCCCTATAAATTAGGGGTTAGGAGAGGCGTCGGCCAATTCGCGGAGATATAGCCTGGCGCACATTTCGGCATCGTCGCCCGCACGGTGGTGAGTACCTTCCGGAATGCCCAGCTGCATGCACAGGGCGCCTAAATTGTTATGGCGAAAGCAGTACACTTTGCGTGCTGTCTGCAAGGTACAATGCCATTTTAGCGGTGGAAGGTGCAGATTGTAGTATTCGGCGGTTTTGTGCAGACAGGCGCGGTCAAAGGTGGCGTTGTGTGCCACAAAAGTGTCTATTTCGTCGAGGTATGTGCGTTCGATTTCTTCCCATACTTGGTAAAAGTCGGGTGCGTTGGCTGTGTCGCTCGGCCTTATGCCATGTATTTTGATATTTTGTCTCCAATAATAGTTTTCAGGTGGTCTTACCAGCCATGAACGTGTCTCTATCACTTCGCCGTGCATCACCACGCAAATACCCACCTCGCATATTGAGTTGCGGTATCCTGTAGCCGTTTCAAAATCTATTGCTATGAAGTTGAGTCCTGGACGCATACTGTAATTTATTTTTGAAAAAACGGCGCAAAGATAGGTATTTATCGTTTAATTTACAAGAAAAAAACGCAAGCCTTATCAGCCTGCGTTTGATATTTTTCATTTTACTTTTTGTTGCAGTCATTCAGCCAAAGAGTCCAGTCGTAGTTCCGGGCGTCATGTTCAAAATACCACTTGGCTGCTTTTTTTAGATGTGAAAACATAAGCTTTTAAGATTAAGTTAAACGTTGTTAGTATTACAATATAACATAGAATGACTATAAAATGTTTAAAAGCTATGTTTTATAACATGTTTTGCCGGATATATTTAAAAACAATTTCAGATGCCAAAAAGATCTTGGGCGTTTTTAGTAGTAGATTGCTCAATTTTTTCTATAGGTAAACTGAGATGAGCTGCTATGTGAGCTGCTGTGTGGATGATGAATGCTGATTCATTACGTTTTCCGCGATGAGGCACAGGAGCTAAGTATGGCGAGTCTGTCTCTAAGAGGAGTCGGTCAAGAGTGATTTCCGGCAGACATTCCCTCACTTTGCAGTTTTTAAAGGTGACTATGCCGTTAATTCCGAAATAAAAATCTCCCACTTTTCTTATTTCTTCAACATCTTGACAAGAGCCGCCAAAGCTATGGAACACTGCTTTCACTCCTGGAAAATGCCTTAGCACGTCGAGTGTCTGTTTTTGTCCTTCACGGCAATGTATAATAATAGGTAGATTATGCCTGAGTGCTGCGTCTGCTTGCATCTCCAGTGCAAGCATCTGTTCCCTCTCATAAGTTTTGTCCCAATAAAGATCAATACCTACTTCTCCTACGGCTACATAATCCGAAAGATTACTTTCAAGTTCGTCCAATGTCTTGAGAGTATTCTTCTTCCAATCTTTGTTTACTTCAGTGGGGTGAAGTCCCATTGCCATACTTACTGCTTCGGGGTATTGCAAGGCGAGATTGCGCATTGGCGCTATGGTGTTTAGATCGACATTTGGAAATATCATCTTGCCAACCCCGGCTTCAATGGCTCTATTCACTGCAGCTTTGCCCTTATTATCTTCGTCAAAGTCCTCGAGATATAGATGTGTATGAGTGTCTACTATCATGCCTAAATGTCATTTGTCGCGTTTCATTAGTTTTAGCGCGAAATCTTTGAGCCATTTCTTTGCCTCATCATCCATTGAGGTGTCGTTGAGATATTCGAGAGCGTCGTCGGTGTATTTGTTTATCAGTTTTTTGCCTTCTTCCCTTAGACTCAGGCTGTTATAGAAAGCTGTGACCTTTCCTATTTTTTTATCCGGTGTGAGCTTCTCCGCAATTATGCCGCTAAACTCGCCTCCCTTGTCATGGTCCTGTGCGAAGATGTACAGCCATGTCTTTTTATCATTTAGGATATCGCCTCCTATCTCTTTACCGAATGTGGCAGTATCGCCGTACACGTCAAGATAGTCATCCATGATTTGGAAAGCTATGCCAAGTGATACACCGAAATTGAATATCATCTCTACATCCTGCTGTGAAGCGCCGGCAATCAGAGCTCCTATGGCAGCGGGGTAGGCAATCAGGGCGGCTGTCTTGCCTACAATCATCTTTATATACTCATCAAAAGTGACATCCGAACGTGTCTCAAATTCAGCATCAATCTGCTGCCCTTCGTACACATTCATAGTCATCATGCTGAATCTGTCGATCACTTCCGGCACAAATGAGGGTTGGCATCCCGCCATGCACTTAAATGCCATCGTGGTCATGGTGTCGCCTGCGAGTATGGCTGTATTCACTCCCCATTTCTTGTACACAGTTGGGCGTCCACGGCGAAGGTCAGCGTTGTCCATCACATCATCGTGCACGAGAGTGAAGTTGTGGAATATCTCTATGCCGGCAGCTGGCCATACGGCGTGTTCAAGTTCTCCTCCGAAAGCGTCGTTAACTGCAAGCAAAAGCATGGGGCGAAGCCTCTTGCCTCCGCTGCTCAGTGCGTACTTGATAGGTTCGTATAAGTTAGGAAGATACTCAGGATAGTCGATATTAGCGATAGTATTGTTGATGATATCGATATATTGCTGTATAGTTCGCATAGAGATTCGTATTTCTAATAATAAAAAGGGGTGGGCATAACTCCCACCCCAAACAAAAAAACGCTATGAAAATTTGAAACGAATGATTCTGTGGTATTCCTCTCCCGGATGAAGAAGCGCCGAGGGGAAGTCTGGATGATTGGGTGCGTCAGGGAAACCTTGGCACTCGATGGCTACAGCGTCGTAGTCATTGTATGATCTGCCTGATTTGCTTTCGGGAGATCCTGCCAAATAATTGCCGGTATAGATCTGTACTCCGGGCTGATCGCTGTACACTTCGAGCTTGCGTCCTGAGTTCGGGTCCTGAAGCACGGCAATAAGCTGTTCTTTGCCAGGCTCGTAGTTGTTCACTACAAAGCAGTGGTCGTAGCCTTTGCCTATACGCAGTGGCTCATAGTCGTCGTGGATATGCTCACTGAATGGGCGCGGAGTGGTGAAATCCATTGGAGTGCCGGCTACGGGTGCGAGTTCGCCTGTCGGGATAAGGGTATCGTCAGTGGGCAGGAAGCGTGATGCGTTGAGCCAAAGTATTTGGTCAAGGCAGCTGCCTGAATTCTCGCCTGCAAGGTTGAAGTAGGTGTGGTTAGTGAGATTGACCACGGTGTCTGCGTCAGTTGTGGCGTGCAGGTCGAGAGATAGGGTGCAGTCGTCGCTCCATGTGTACACAGCCTTCACCTCCATATTGCCGGGATAGTTTTCCTCGCCGTCCTTGGCATGGTAGGTGAATTCTACCTGATTGCCGTTGAGAACGCGTGTCTCCCAAATTTGGTTCTGAAATCCTTCAGGTCCCCCATGGAGGGCGTTCGGGCCATTGTTGATGTTCAGCTGGTATTCTTTGCCGTCTATTTCGAGATGTCCCTTGCATATGCGGTTGGCATAGCGTCCGGGCACTTTGCCCGAACACGGACCGTCGTAGATATAAGACGCCGGGTCGGCGTATCCTATGACCACATCGGCCATCTCGCCCTTCTTGTCAGGCACGTTTACAGCCACGATAGCCGCTCCGAGACTGCAAAGCGTCACCGAAGCACCCTTATCATTGATAAGGGTGACGAGTGTAGCTGTGCCTTTAGGAGTAGGGCAGTTCTTTATTTCTGTTTTCATTATTCAGATACTTTATGTGCGCCTTCAGAGAGGATTACGTCGTAAATCTTGGGCTCGTGGCCGTATTTCTCTTTGAATTCCTTGATGGCTGTATCTATAAACTCGTCGTGGATATCGTCCTTAACGAGGTTGATGGTGCAGCCGCCGAAGCCGCCGCCCATGATGCGCGAACCTGTCACGCCGCATTTCTTGGCAACGTCATTGAGGAAGTCAAGCTCTTCACAAGACACCTCATATTCTTTTGACAGACCTTCGTGTGTCTCGTACATGCGCTCGCCCACAGTGGCAAGGTCGCCCTTTACGAGAGCGTCGCACACGTCAAGCACGCGCTGTTTCTCGCCGATTACGAAATGAGCGCGCTGGTAGTCCTCGGCTGTGATTTCGTTCTTGATCTTTTCGAGATCTTCAAAAGTTGCGTCTCTGAGAGTTTCGAGACCGAGCTTTTTGGCAACGCGTTCGCAAGATTCGCGGCGCTTGTTGTAGGGAGAGTCCACGAGTTCGTGTTTTACGCGAGAATCAACAAGTACGAGCTGGTATCCGTCAAGCTTCATGGGGAAGTACTCGTATTCCATAGAGCGGCAGTCGAGACGTATGAGTTGGTCTTTTTTGCCGAATACAGATGCGAACTGGTCCATGATACCGCAATTCACGCCGCAGTAGTTGTGCTCAGTGGATTGTCCGATTTTGGCAAGTTCCATCTTCGGGAATGAGTTATCGTTGAAGAGGTCGTTGAGGGCGAAAGCGAAGCAGCTCTCAAGAGCGGCTGATGAAGACAGACCTGCGCCGAGGGGCACATTGCCTGCGAAAGTAGCGTCGAAGCCTTCGCACTTGCCGCCGCGTTTAATGAATTCGCGGCATACGCCGAAGATGTAGCGTGCCCACTGCTGTGCGGGAGCATCCTCTTCGTTAAGACCGAATTC
>CAZJKZ010000064.1:0-14466 GCA_964546885.1 uncultured Bacteroides sp. | reverse complement strand
CTCCTGTTATATAACTTCAAGCTAATGCGGAACGCTTTATAGGAACTTCTGTCTTCGATATCATGTCCGGTACCTACAGCACCGTGCCTCAGTGTGCTCCCAAGCCGTGGGTCGCAAGGACCCACGGCTAACAAAATGGCTGTCCCTCCGGGACGCTTCCTGACTGTGAGGTTGACTGGGAGGTGGGTCGCCCTCGACCCACCAGCATCCGGATGGCGAAAACCACGTTGCTATCTTACCACAGTAGGCTTCCTCCCAGTTAACCCACGTTTCAGCGGAAGGTCGTGGCGACCTTCCTCCCAGTCAAGACTCCTCAGTCAACACTCAGTCAACCCTTTATACCGGCACGCCGTTGGTGTATAGATAATTCGGTGCTATGTCTGCTCCGTTCTCCCAGCATACAGTGAAAGGGTCAAGACCGAATTTTAAAAACTTTGACATATCCTTCAATTCCGCGAATATCGGCAAATTGAAAAGAGCCGAAATATCCACCTTTCTCTTCTCGCCGTTGTTGAATGTACAAATGATGGAGTATCCACCCCCATACTCTGCTTTACACACTTTACGCATTTCATTTTGTTTTTAGGTTCTGACTGGGAGGTGGGTCGCCCTCGACCCACTGGCACCCGGATGGCAAAAACCCTCAGTTGCTGCGGAAGGCCGGGGCGACCTTCCTCCCAGTCAACACTCCCAGTAAAGGCTCTTTTGTGGCTTCTGTGCTTCTGTCTTCGATATCATGTGCGGTACCTCCGGCACCGTGCCTCGGGGTGGTCCAAGGCCGTGGGTCGCAAGGACCCACGGTTAACAAAATGGCAGTCCCTCCGGGATGCTGGCCTTTAGGCTATCCTCGTAGGCGTAGATCTGGTTCTTGGAAAAACCGCTTTATGCCAACTAAAAAGACATAAGCACAAAAGTACAAAAGTAAATTTATGTGACTTATGTGCTTATGTCTTAACATTCACCACTTGGGATGGCAGCTTATATTTTATATACAGGAAACTATCAGTTGATGATGTCGAAACCGGTGTATTTGCGGAGACATTCGGGCACTACGATGCCGTCTGGTGTCTGGTTGTTTTCGAGGATGGCGGCAACTATGCGTGGAAGGGCAAGAGCGGAGCCGTTGAGTGTGTGGCACAGATGCGGCTTCTTGTCGTCGCCACGATAGCGGCATTTCAGGCGGTTGGCCTGGTAAGTCTCGAAATTGGATACCGACGACACTTCAAGCCAGCGCTTCTGGGCAGCTGAGTATACCTCGAAGTCGAAGCAGATGGCAGATGTGAAGCTCATATCACCACCGCAAAGACGGAGAATATGCCAGGGTAGTCCGAGTTTTTCGAGCAAGCCCTGCACATGAGCCTTCATCTCCTCAAGGGCGGCATAAGAGTTTTCTGGTTTCTCTATGCGCACGATTTCCACCTTGTCAAACTGGTGCAGACGGTTGAGACCGCGCACATCCTTGCCGTAGCTGCCCGCCTCGCGACGGAAACATGCAGAGTAGGCGCAATTCTTGATAGGCAGGTTGTCGCCGGGGATTATCACGTCACGGTAGATATTAGTCACAGGCACTTCGGCTGTGGGGATAAGATACAGGTTGTCGAGAGTGCAGTGGTACATCTGTCCCTCCTTGTCGGGGAGCTGTCCGGTGCCGTAACCCGAAGCCTCGTTTACGACGTAGGGAGGCTGAATCTCAGTATAGCCCGCTTCGGAAGCCTGGTCGAGGAAGAACTGGATAAGCGCGCGCTGCAGTTTTGCGCCCTTGCCGATATAAACAGGAAATCCCGCGCCTGTGATCTTCACTCCAAGGTCGAAGTCGATAAGATTATATTTCTTTGCTAAATCCCAGTGGGGCAGAGCGTCTTCGGGAAGATTAGGCATCTCGCCTCCCGTCTTCTCTACCACATTGTCTGCTGCCGACTTGCCTTCGGGCACTGCGTCGCAGGGCACATTGGGCACTGTGAGGAGAATTTCGCGTATCTGGTATTCGATATTCTGCAGCTCAGCGTCTATTACCTTCTGCTCCTCCTTTATTGCGGCCACCTTAGCCTTAGTCTCCTCGGCTTTTTCTTTTTCGCCGCTCTTCATGAGTTTGCCTATCTCGGCAGCGAGCTTGTTGAGCTCGGCACGCTGATTGTCGTTTTTGAGCTGCAGCTCGCGGCGTTTTTGATCGAGAGTAAGCACATTCTCGATCGCCTCACGGCCGTCAAAGCATTTCACGGCGAGGCGCGCTATGATATGCTCCGGATTTTCCTTTATTTGCTGAATTGTAAGCATTGTACCTTAAATTTTTAAGCAAGTAACTCTTTTACCTTAGCCGAAATAGCTTTGCCGTCGGCGCGTCCGGCGAGACGCTTTGTGGCCACACCCATCACCTTGCCCATTTCCTTAGGCGAGGTTGCACCTGTCTCTGCAATTATGGCTTTTAGCTCAGCCTCAAGCTCTTCGGGTGATAAGGTTTTAGGCAGAAATTCCTCTATTACCGCCAATTCTGCCAATTCGCCCTTTGCGAGATCCTCGCGGTCATTGTCGATATATATCTGAGCGCTCTCTTTGCGCTGCTTTGCCATACGCACGAGTATGGCGAGAGCTTTATCCTCAGGAAGCTCGTTATTGGCTCCGGGAGCTGTCTTAGCCTCCAAAAATTCTTTTTTGATGCCTTTCAAGGCTTCGAGACGCTCACGCTCGCGTGCTTTCATAGCCTGCTTCATGGCGTCGTTGATAGTTTCGAAATAGTCCATTTCGTGTTTATTTGGTTTTATTGTTATTAAGATTTCAAATTCATAAAAGAGCGGCGATGCCTAAGTCGTAGCTGCGTTTTCCGAACCCGCTTATCGTGCCGGCGCACACCGGTGCGATGAGCGAGCGGTGGCGAATCTCCTCGCGGGCATGCACATTGCTGAGGTGCACTTCCACTACCGGCAGCTGTATGGCAGCTATAGCGTCGGCTATCGCGAGCGAGGTGTGGGTGTATGCACCGGCATTGAGCACGATGCCCGCATACGAGCGGTCAAAGCCCACGGCATGCAGCTTATCGATTATCTCGCCCTCATGATTGCTCTGCCACCACTCCAAAAAGGCATGCGGGGCGTATTTCTCCTCCAGCTCCTTGGCTATGGACTCCAGCGTGTCGGTGCCGTAGATTCCAGGCTCTCGCTTGCCCAAGAGATTGAGATTCGGACCATTGATTACCAATATCTTTTTCATTGCAGGTCAATGCTTAAGTTCTACTTTATGAGTAGGTGGAAGAGTGTTGTTGCGGCGGTCCACTGCGTCAATCACATTATGCGCGAGATGCACAAATGCCATGGCGCTTATCGTGTCCTCGAGAGCTATAGGCGACCCTTCGTCGCTATGCTTACCCACAGCGGCAACGAGCGGAATCTGGGCGAGAAGCTCCACATCCATCTCTTTTGCCAGACGAGCAGCGCCGCCTTCGCCAAAGATATAGTATTTCTCTTCGGGATGAGGTTCAGGCGTGAACCATGCCATGTTCTCCACCACTCCGAGAACGGGCACATTCACTTTCTCGCCGGTAAACATAGCTATGCCGCGGCGAGCGTCGGCAAGGGCCACCTCCTGCGGGGTGCTGACTATCACCACGCCGGTAATGCCGAGTGTCTGCACGAGAGTGAGGTGGATATCGCTGGTGCCCGGAGGCATGTCTATCAGGAAATAGTCGAGTTCGCCCCAGTCGGCTTCCTCGATTAGCTGGTTGAGAGCTTTTGAAGCCATGGCTCCGCGCCACACCACAGCACTCGCCTTATCCACAAGAAATCCGATTGACAGCAATTTTACACCGTATTTTTCCAAGGGTATGATAAGGTCGCGGCCGTCGACGTTATGCATATAAAGCTGGGCATCCTCAACGCCGAACATGGTGGGTATCGACGGGCCGAAAATATCGGCATCGAGCAGTCCCACTTTGTATCCCTCGCGGGCGAGCGCTACTGCGAGGTTGGCGGCAACTGTGGATTTGCCCACGCCTCCCTTTCCTGACGACACGCCGATAATATTCTTTACCTGCGGCAGGGGATTAGGCTTGGGAGCGGGAGCCGCTTTGAGGGTCTTGGTGGAGATTGTCACTTCCACTTCAGGGCTGATATGGGTGTGTATGGCGGTCTCAGCGGCCTTAACTATAGATTTCATGAAGGGGTCGGTAGGACGGTCGAATACGAGCGAGAATCTCACTTTGTCGCCGTCGATACGCAGGTCGTCCTCTACCATGCCAAGATCCACGATGCTTTTGCCGTTGCCGGGATAACGCACAGTCTTGAGAGCGTCTAATATGAGGTTGGGATAAAGAGTCATTTGTGTTTTAGTTTATTTTGACGGGAATTTGACTAATATTTTTCGAATGGCTATCGAAAGACTATCGAAAAACTGTCGAGTAGAATTTTCTGCTTAATTTTTTCTGCCTAAAATTTATTGCTGCGATGCGAGAAGCTGCGGTAGCCGTCGGGCTCAATTTCGATATCCGGCTCTGATAGCGGCGGGGTGGGGGGCAGCAGCCAGGAAAGCACCTTAATGGTGAGCCCGCGGCTAAGCCATTGCTGCTCGTAGAATGTGTGGATATCGGGCACTTGCGCTTGCTCAGGCGAATTATATAGGTCGGCAGTGTCTATTGAGGCGGGAAGTCCGTTGTGACGTAGCATCTCGCGGGTGTAGGTGTACAGAAACGGACTGTCTGTCTTTAGATTTATGCGGCCGTCGGGCACCAGCACTTGGCGGTAAAGATCGAGAAAGCGGGTGGAGGTGAGTCGCTTGCGCACCTTTTTCATCTGCGGGTCGGGGAACGTGATCCATATCTCGCTTATTTCTCCCGGAGCGAAAAAAGCGGGGAGAAGTTCAATAGATGTGCGCAAAAAAGCGGCATTAGTCAATCCTTCGGTGATGGCTTGTTTTGCGCCGGTGTACATTCTTGCGCCTTTGATGTCGATACCGATAAAATTCTTGTCGGGATATTTGCGGGCAAGGCCCACTGTGTATTCGCCTTTGCCGCATCCTAATTCAAGCACTATAGGATTACTGTTGCCGAAGAAGTCCTCGGCCCATCGTCCTCTTAGCGGGAACCCTTGTGATTGAAGCACAGCGAACGGATATTGCAGCACGCAATCCATTTCTTGCATCTCAGCGAACTTACGAAGCTTGTTTTTGCCCATATCAGTGTCAGTATTGTAAATTTACCACAAAATTACAACTTTTTTTGCAGTAAGCAAAGAGGACAGCAGCATTTATGTGCGTGTGTGCCGCAGCTTCTTGTGCAGAGACACGCATGCCGGTATCTCGGCTGCGTAGTGCGAAACGTAGATTAGGGTGGATCCGTTCAGATCGGTCATTGTGTTGATTATGCAGTTGATGAGCTGTTTTCTGCCTGCGTCGAGTCCGTGCAGAGGTTCGTCGAGAATCATTAGCTCAGGTTTTTTTATCAGGGTGCGAGCCAACAGCACGAGCCTTTGTTCGCCAAATGACAGGGTGGTGAATTTGCGCTGGGCGAGGTGCGATATTCTCAGCATTTTCAGCCATCGCGTGGCTTTGTCAAGGTCTGTGTCTGAAAAAGTTCTGAAATTATCAAGTGTCTCTTTCAGTCCGCCTGCCGCCACTTCAAGGGCTGTGCTGTTGCCGGCGAAGAAATACAGGTGCTTTTCAGGTGAAATGTAGCCGATGCGTTTTTTTATCTCCCAGATGCTTTCGCCTGATCCTCGCTTTCGCCCGAAAAGGCTGATGTTGTTGGAATATCCCTGCGGATTGTCGGCGTTGATAAGGCTGAGGAGCGTGGATTTGCCAGCACCGTTGGGTCCGGACAGCGACCAGCAGTCGCCTTGCCATATGTGCCACGAAACGTCATCAAGGATGATATTGTCGCCGTATTTCACCTTGCAATGGCTGATATTTACCACTTCTGCCCGCTCAGCGGATGCAGAAACGGGATTTGACAGAAGCGGGATATCTATAGCTGTGTTATAATCAAAAAGGTGGTCGAATTTGTGTCTGAACTCCTCAATCGTAAGCTCAGTGTCGCGATAGATTGGCTTGTGTATGGTCATATCTGTCATAGGTATGACTTGCGATGCTGCCTCGGGTATGTCGTAGTGCGAGGCTAAGAGAAGCATCACCGATATGCCCTCGTTGCGCATATTTGATATCGCCTTGTCTAACATGTTGCGCGACGAGGCATCGAGTCCGATATAGGGATTGTCGAGAATTAGCAGGTCAGGGGTGTCGAAGAGTATTTTGGCGATGAGCATCTTTCGCAGTTCGCCGCTTGATAGGTAGTTCACTCTTTTGCCTTCGATGCCTTCAATGCCGAGCGTGCGGGCTGTCTTGCGCCATAAGTCGCTGGCAATGCGTTCGCCGAGAATATCTGACACGGTAGGTACTGTGTCAGATGACACGGACTCGAATCTTTGCTGATAATACTCGGTCTTAAAAGAGGCAAGAGAGTGTATGTCGCTGAACTCTATACGCTTCACCGACAGTTTACGCCCCAAGGGTGTGGAAATATCATTGGTCATGTAATTCCAGCCGCCCTCGATAATTTTTGCAAGAGAGGTCTTGCCGGCCCCGTTAGGTCCTATGACAGCAGAGATGCCGCTATTAATATTTATATGTTGCGGATTGTTGAGAGTTACACCCGTAAATTTGAGTTTATCGCTGTTTAATGATAGTAATGCTGTCATGAGAGGCTTTCATTTTTGTGGTGCAAAGATAATGATTATTTCCCAAAATAAGAAAAACCATGACACATCCATGACGCATCCCTGACATATCTGTGACACTTTTGTCTCAATAAGCTAAATAGGATGAACCTCAAATGCCAGAACGGCCTACTCTAAAATACAGTTAGCCGCAAGTAGTTGCATACCATAAATGGATTTATAATAGGATTCGGAGGACGTAATATCGTTATTCCATTCTATGATTTTGTATATTGTGTCTTCAATATTTTCAAGCGTCAGAATAGCTTGTCGGATAGCATCATTAGAATATTGAGATAGCGTCATGATATATTTGATTTAAGAATTTTTCTGAGAGATGGGAATGACGACGGATTAAATCAACGGACGAAGAGAGTAGGGCTTCAAGATATTCTTTCAGTGCAGTCACCAATAATAATTTTGGTGGCATATCCACTATAATATCTATATCGCTATCCGGCCTGTTGTCTCCTCGAGCCACAGATCCAAATATTGCTAACGAACTCACCCCGAAATCATTTTGAATGCGGGATTTATTACTTTGCAATATTTCAATGCAACTATTTCTTTCACACATAGGCATTTCAATTTTCAGCAGAAAGACACAAACAAATCTCCGAAAGAAACCTTTTAGTTCCATTAGAGTTCTTGATTAGATTGCAAAGATACAAATATCGTTACATATATGGAAAAACTAAGCCAATTATTTTGTTCCTAAATCTGAATTTTTTGGAAAACAAGCTTATAGGAGAGAAATAAACTTATGAGACAAAAAAATTGGTTGTCTCCCGACAACCAATCAATTCATTAACCTTAAATCTAATACCATGAAAAACACAGTGCAAATAGTAATTATACCAGTAAAACATTACCCGTTACAGAATGTTTACAAAATGCGCACTTTTAACTTACATTAACGCTATTGTTTTGGTAATAATAGCTAAATTTGCGCCATCAGACAATAAATAGGGGTCGGCAATCCAATTTTAGTAAGAAAGTTGAGAACCCCGGCATCTTAAAATAAAGTAAAAAAAGACAATGGTCCAACGAATATTAGTCATAGACGATGAAGAACAGTTCTGCGACATCCTCAAATTCAATCTCGAGCGTGAGGGGTATGAGGTAGATTGCGCTTCCAGTGCTGTAGAGGCATTACAGCGCGACTTGTCAGCGTATGCTCTGTTTATAGTCGATATAAATATGGAGGAGATGGATGGGTTTGAATTCGTGGAGTGCATAGGTAAGCGCCTTGACACAAGAATGATGCCGGTGATTTTCTGCAGCTGCCATGGCGAAGAAGATTATAAGGTGAAGGGGCTTGAACTTGGAGCCGACGACTATATTTCCAAACCATTCAATCTCAAGGAAGTGTCAATGCGCGTGCGCACAGTGTTGCGGCGATGTTATCCGGAGCTGTGATTGGCGTTTGAATATGCTTAGCTCCGCCTGACGGTTGCCTTAAGTAGAGATATACTTATTTGTATTTAAATATTAGCCTATATTTGATGAGAAATTTTAATCCACAAGACTACAGGATATTAGTGATTGATGATGAAGAGGCTATTTGCGAGATTTTGAAATTCAACCTCGAAAGAGAAGGCTATCAGGTAGACGTATGCTATAGCGCTGTCGAGGCGCTGGAGCGCGATCTCACCAAATACTCACTCTTTATCGTCGATATTATGATGGAACGTCTTTCCGGCTACGATTTTGTGCAGCGTCTGCGCAGCAATATGAAGACGGAAAAGTTGCCCGTGATTATGTGCAGCGCCCTCAACGACGAGGATGACAAGGTGACAGGCCTGAATATCGGAGCTGATGACTATATACCCAAGCCCTTTACCATGCCTGAGGTGGTGGCTCGCACCCGCGCCGTGCTACGCCGCTCTCTGCTGACGATGACCGACATTGTGAAGCCGCCGGTAGTCGACAATTCGGGCTATCTTCCCGACATCGTGTACAATACCATTCGTATTGACCAGAACGAGAAAATATGCTACATCGACGGCGCTGAAGTGCCGCTGACCCGCACAGAATACGACATACTTGTGTTTTTCCTCAACCACCGCAACCGCATCTATTCGCGCGAAGAGATTATAAGGGAGGTATGGTCGTCCGACGTACTCGTGTCCAACAGAGCCATTGACACCAACCTCACCCGCTTGCGCAAGAAGCTCGGCGAATACGGCAATAATATCATCACCCGACAAGGATTCGGCTATGGCTTTAAAGAGACGCGTTAGTTATCAGTGGAAGTTCTTCCTGCCCCCGATTGTAGGCCTATGGGTAGTGATTATAGGCACTTTGTTCTGGCACATTGACCGTGTACGTGCAGTGCGCGACGAGATGGTGTTCGACCAGTTGTCGGTGATGGGATCACGTATTGTGGAGCTGTACGAAAAAGACGATGCTGCCAGCGTGGAAGCTTTCTCGGAATTTCTCAACGAATTTTACGCCGACTCCGAGAACTATGACCCTCTCAACATATGGATCACGGATGTCAAGAACGATTCGGTGGTGAAGAGAGTGGGGTCGGACATCCGGTCCACCTTTACTCTTCCAAAAAACAAGCAAGGCATTATAGAAATCCCTATCGACCAGCTTGACGATAATTTTAGTCTGGACACACGCTTTATCTATTCAGTGCATGCTTCGCCGTCGACAAAGAAGCGCGTGTATCTTATGCTCCCGTACACCAAGCGCTTGCGCGACGTCGTGTCGTCGCGCACCACGATATATTGTATTATATATATCGTCCTGGGCTTACTCATTACCATCATCACATATGTGTCAGGCTCGTATTTCGGCCGCAGTCTGCGACTGCTTAAAAATTTCGCCACCAAGGCATCTTCCGACCCCAATTTCGTGCTTACCGACGAGGTGGAATTTCCGCACAACGAGCTTGGCGATATATCTGGCGAGATCGTGAATATCTACAATCAGCGCGCCATAGAGATGAATAAGCGCGAGAAAGAGCATAAGGTGGCTCTCAGCGCAGTAGAAGAAAAAGAACGCATCAAGCGCGAACTTACCGGCAATATCAACCACGAGCTCAAGACTCCTGTGGGCGTGATCCAGGGATATATCGACACCATAGTGGAGAATAAGGATATGGATGAAGCTACACGCAACAGATTCCTTGAAAAAGTGCAGCTAAGCGTACACCGCCTCACCGACCTCATCAATGATATAACAGCGATCACTCGCCTTGAATCGGGAAGCAAATTGGTGAATGTCGAGGTTATCAACTTCCGCAATTTCTGCTTCTCTCTCTCCAATATGATTGATGAAAGCGGTGTGCTGATGGGCAAGATGACATTCTCCTACGACGTGCCAGGCAATTGCATGATATTAGGCAATGTGTCGCTGCTCAATACGGTGTTTTTGAATTTCGTTAAAAATTCAGTGGCTTACTCTGAGGGCACTATCTGCCGCCTTATCTATACCAAGCAGGATGAAGAGTTCTACTACTTCACTTATTATGACAACGGCATAGGCGTGCCGCCTCAGCACCTGCCGCATATGTTTGAGCGTTTCTATCGTGTCAACGCCGGACGTTCGCGCCACACCGGAGGCACCGGCTTGGGTCTTGCCATAGTCAAAGTGACGATACAGAGTCTGGGCGGCAAAATTACGGTGTCCAATCACTTCCCGACAGGTCTGGAATTTAATTTCTCTCTGCCCAAAGCCAAGCAGAAGGATATTGACGCTTACGACAGCCACATTAATGAAATTAGTGACAAACCCGAGAGCGCACGCTAAAGTCCACATCTTTTTTGCTCTTCAATTGTTATATATGTAGCAGATCGAGATAAATCGATGCCTTTTCGGACTGCTTTATGGTATTAAAAATTTAACTTATAAATAATATGGACAACAAAACATTTGACAAACTTAGCTACGCTCTCGGCCTCAGCATGGGCAACAATTTCCGGGCTTCCGGCATTCAAGAACTCAATGTGCAGGATTTTGCCGACGGCGTGGCAGCTGTATTTTATGGCGCAGAGCCTAAAATGACATACGACGAGGCTAAGGCTGAAATACAACGCTTCTTCACCGATCTGCAGGCCAAGCAGGAAGAAGCCAACAAGAAAATGGCAGAAAACAACGCGAAGAGCGGCGAGGAATTTCTTCTCGAAAACGGCAAGCGTGTCGAGGTGAAGACCACTGCCTCCGGACTCCAGTACGAAGTAATAAAGGAAGGCGAAGGAGCATCGCCCAAACCCACCGATAAGGTGATGGTTCATTATGAAGGTAAGCTGATCGACGGCACAGTATTCGACTCAAGCGTTGATCGCGGCGAACCCGCCACCTTCGGTGTCACTCAGGTGATCCCCGGATGGGTAGAGGCTCTCCAGCTTATGAAGGTGGGTGCTAAATGGCGTCTTTTCATCCCGTCGGCCCTTGCTTATGGTCCGCAGGGAGCTGGAGGTGTAATCGGTCCTAACCAGACCCTTATCTTCGATGTAGAGTTGCTCCAGATTCTCTAAGAGTAAGAAAGTACATAGCGCGATTGCGGGCGGGTCCGGCCACGGATGTAGCCCGCAATTTTTTATGCCCTTGTTTTTGTAAAATTTAGCATTAATAATTATCTCAATCGGCTTATGTTTCGTACCTTTGCAAATAATTTTCGAAAAACTACACACTATTAGGTAATTTTTCTGCTAAACACTCTCACTACTAAATAATTATGAAAAAATTGATTTACGGAGCTGTTGCAGCTCTACTTATCGGCTTTTCATCCTGCGACAAGGCATCTAATGAAGCCGGTACACTATTTTCAGAAGAGGCCACCGATTCACTTTTAATCTCTTTCGGACAGACCGCCGGATATAGCCTTAACAATCAGGTGGCGATGGCTCTTCAGTCCGATCCTTCTTTCACAAAAGAGGCTTTCTTGAAAGGCGTGCAGTATGCAATGGCTGCCGACACCAGCGATGCTTACATTAATGGTGTGCGCATGGGCCTTCAGTTCCTTAACAATCTCAATAGCTTCCGTCAAATGGGTGCGGACGTAGACAACTCTGTCGCTCTCAACGCTTTCAAAGCAGCCTTTATGTCCGACTCAGTACCCTCACAGATGGAGCTGACAAAAATTGACGGCACTTTCCGTCAGTGGGTCGACTCGCTCCAGAAAGCTAAGCGTTCCTATGAGCTTCGTCAGCTTGAGACATCAGAAGAGGCTGTGCGAAATGCCGCCGAAGGCGAGAAATATATCGCCGAGAGGAAAGCTGAGAATGATTCTGTCAAGGTGTCAGCTTCCGGTCTTGGTTATAAGATTGTGTCAGAGGGCGAAGGCGACAAACTAAATCCCCGCACACGTGCCAAAGTAACATATACGGCAAAAACACCCGACGGACGCATAGTAGAGCGCATGAATGGCGGTACTTTCACCGTGTCGTCGCGCGTGCCCGGCCTTCAGGAGGGTCTTCAGATGCTTGGCAAGGGCGGCAAAGCCGTGCTCTATGTGCCCGGAAAGCTTGCTTACGGTCTTGCGCCTTCTCCTAATTTGGGTATCGGTCTCAACGAGCTCATAATCTACGATGTCACTGTTGAGGACGTACCTGAAACGACTAAATAAAAATACGTGTAAGATTGTAGCAGACTTGCGCGATAGCCGTAAAAAATATCCTCCATACTTAATCGTACGGAGGATATTTTTTACGGTTATCGCTTTTTGTGGTATTACACAGTGAGGATTTCTTTTTCTTTGAGGGAGAATAGCTCGTCGATTTTCTTGAGATATTTGTCGTGGAGCTTCTGCACCTTATCCTCGCCGTCCTTCTCTACATCTTCGGGCATACCCTGCTTGATGGCTTTTTTAAGACCGTCGATTGCGTCACGTCGCGCGTTGCGCACGCTCACCTTTGCATTTTCAGCTTCAGCCTTCACCTGCTTTACGAGCATCTTACGGCGATCCTCGGTAAGCGGCGGGATAGAAAGGCGGATGATTTCGCCATTGTTTTCGGGAGTGATGCCAAGAGGAGAGTCGATAATTGCCTTTTCGATCACTTTGAACATGCCCTTTTCCCAAGGAGTGATGGTGATGGTGCGAGCATCGGGTACAGCCACATTAGCCACATTGGATATAGGAGCCAGGCTGCCGTAGTAGTCAACGCGTATGCCGTCGAGCAATTTGGGGTTAGCTTTGCCTGCGCGTATGCGGGCAAGGGACTCATCGAGATAAGCCACGGCCATTTCCATTTTTTCTTCGGCGGGCTCGGTATAGGTCTTTACTTCGATCATGGTGTATAGTTTTTTAGTGATTTGTCTTTTTTGGTGGAGGAGATTTTCAGAAGATTTTTGATTAATATACGAGGGTGCCGATAGGCTCGCCTTCAATCACTTTTTTCAAGTTGCCCGGAGTATCCATGTCAAATACATAGATTGGCATACTGTTTTCCTTGCAAAGAGCGGTGGCGGTTAGGTCCATCACCTTGAGTCCGCGGTTGTACACTTCGTCGTAGGTGATTTGCTCGAATTTTTCGGCGTTGGGATCCTTTTCGGGGTCTGCGGTGTATACGCCGTCCACACGGGTGCCCTTAAGCATTACATCGGCCTCAACCTCCACGGCGCGAAGCGCGGCGCCGGTGTCGGTGGTGAAGAACGGATTACCTGTGCCTCCTGCTATTATTGCCACCGTGCCGTGGTTTAAGGCATCGATAGCCTTCCATTTGCTGTAATATTCGCCTATTGGGTACATATTGAGAGCCGTGTAGACTTGGGCAGGCTGTCCGGCAGCTTGCAATGCCGAGCTTAGTGCCAATGAGTTGATTACTGTGGCGAGCATGCCCATCTGGTCGCCCTTCACACGGTCAAAACCCTTCGACGCTCCCTGAAGGCCGCGAAATATGTTGCCGCCGCCTATAACGATAGCCACTTGCACTCCGCTTGCCACTACAGAAGCTATCTGCTGAGCATATTGGTTGAGGCGATTAGTGTCAATGCCATAGTGCTGATCGCCCATCAGTGATTCGCCGCTGAGCTTAAGCAGCACGCGCTTGTATTTAGTCTCCATAAATAGTTATTATGTTTTTATGATTTCAGTATTGTCAAAAGTCATGCAGTGGGCAAAGATACATAAATTATTCATAAATGGCGATGTTAATTAGAGTTTTTTTTTATAATCTAAATCATTTTTTATAAATTTGTAGCGGCTAAAAAGCTTTAGCCGTATTTTTAGCAATTGTAATCGTTCACCAAACCAGATAATATCATGGCAGAAATCAAATGTGTAGGCATACTCACCTCAGGAGGCGACGCCCCTGGCATGAATGCCGCTATCCGTGCCGTCACCCGCTCGGCTATCTACGGCGGGCTTAAAGTAAAGGGTATTTATCGCGGTTACCGTGGTCTCATCACCGATGAGATTGTGGACTTCCGTACCCAGAATGTGTCCAATATCATACAGCAGGGCGGCACAATACTCAAGACTGCCCGCTGCAAAGAGTTCCAGACTCCTGAAGGCCGTCAGTTGGCCTACGACAACATCAAGCGCCATGGTATCGACGCTTTGGTGGTGATCGGCGGCGATGGCTCGCTCACCGGAGCCAGAATATTCGCTAATGAATTCGACTTCCCGTGTATCGGTCTTCCCGGCACCATCGACAATGACCTTTACGGCACCGACACCACCATCGGCTATGACACCGCCCTCAATACAATTATGGATTGTGTGGATAAAATACGCGACACTGCCACCAGCCACGAGCGCCTATTCTTCATCGAGGTAATGGGCCGTGACGCAGGATTCCTCGCTCTCAACGGTGCT
>CAZJKZ010000063.1:0-14661 GCA_964546885.1 uncultured Bacteroides sp. | reverse complement strand
AAATATTCGGTGTTTTTTAGCCGCTTTTTAGGAACGTCTAACTGAACACCCTAATTATTAAATATTTACTGAATATATTTCTTTATTCTGCGTAATCTGCGGTTGATAATGAGCCGCATTTGAAAAGTATTTGAACCGCAGATTCCACAGATTGCGCAGATTCTTATATTATTGGATTATTAAATATTTACTGAATATATTTTTTTTTCTGCGGTTGATATACGCAGTTTAGTCTTTTTTGTTATTGACTATGCGGCGGAAGGATTGATTGTTGACGAGCGAGGTTGAGTTGAAATTGATGAGATACCCCAGCTCTAAGTGAGACAATTTAAGGTATGTGAGCAGTTGAGCATCATGAATTGGCAGTAATCTTTCAACAGTTTTTAGTTCTATGATGATAGATTTCTCTACAATTAGGTCGGCACGATAGGCAAGATCGAATGACATATTTTTATAAACGATGTTCATGGGCACCTCTACCTCAACAGATAAGTTGCGCTGTTGTAATTCGTGCGCTAAGACATGCTTATAAACATTCTCGAGCAGACCGGGACCTAACGCATTTTGAACTTCCATCGCTGCTCCAATAATCTGATATCCGATTTCATCGATATTCATAGGGCTATATATTTTGAACCGCGGATTACACCATACCGTATAAAAAGCAAAAGTTCCACCCTGGTACGCGTGGTGGAAACTGTCGGTGCGAAAGTACACATTTTTTCCCGTTTCGCCAAAGGAATTTCCAAAAAACAGCAAAATTTTTTGAGAGCCGTATTTGAAAAGTATTTGAACCGCAGATTCCGCAGATTGCGCAGATTTTAATATTATTGGATTATTAAGTATTTACTGAATATATTTCTTTATTCTGCGTAATCTGCGGTTGATAATGAGCCGCATTTGAAAAGTATTTGAACCGCGGATTGCACAGATTGCAGCCATCGAAGAGCAACCTGAGCCACACTCTTGCCATATTTCCTACCTATTTCATCAAGCACGGGATTTGTAAATAAATTATTACGGCCTTCCGCAAGCGGTCCCCATGACATTAAACGTGTACCGTATCCTTCCATGATTTTCTGTGCCTCCGACTGTTGGTCGAAGACGTGGGTCTCCACCTGATTAACAGCCGGTACTATTTCAACGTTCTCTACAAAGTCAATGAAATGATCAGGATAGAAGTTGCTGACACCGATTGCACGAAGTTTCCCCTCTTTGTATGCATCTTCAAGTGCCCGGTATGCACCGTAGCGGTCACAGAAAGGTTGGTGAAGAAGCATGAGGTCGATGTGGTCAGTGTTGAGCTTGCGAAGACTCTCATCGATTGACGCCTTGGCTTTCTCATAACCGTAGTTTGAGAGCCAAATCTTGGAAACGAGGAAAAGTTCCTCACGTGGAATACCACTTTTCTTGACTGCCGCTCCCACACCTTCTTCATTATGATTATTCATCATTAACCAGTTGCACAAAATCCCTTATTTATTATACAAAAATACGAGAAATCAGAGGCGATTCGATTTAAGACGTTGATCTGTTCTTATTAGAAACCCTTAAGCTTTCTAAATCTCTTTAGTCTCTTTAGACAATGCCAAGTTGCAAAGATGCTAAACAACACTCCCAATTGATAATGGACTAAAGAAAGATGTGAGCCTTCTCCACTTTTTTCAATCATAAGTATTACTCCTGTGGCACTTACAAGTATGAAAAAGAATATGGTGATGGTGGTAATTTTACTATGCTTTCCAAAGCTGGTAAAAAAAGTTTTGAACCATCCCCAATGCTGATAGATGTGTTTTATAGCAAATATCAAAAAAAATATGGCAGCCACAATATGAGCAGCCAACCATGGCTTATAGTTTATAACCGAAGGATTATGAGTTGCGGCATGAAGCATCAGACCGCTTATCACCGTCAAGGGAAAAGTAATCATCAGCCATATATCCGTATTTCTTAAACTTAATGCTTTTGCCATTTATTCATTTTTTTGTGATTGCACTTACTTCACAGACCTTTACGCATTTATAGCATCCGATGCATTTCTCCGGCTGCCGAATAATGGCATGTTTATGCCACAATATGTGTACTTTCCCAATTACATCTTTAGGACAGACTTCTACACACTTAAAACATCCTACACACTTATGTGTATCAAGTTGTATATAAGGAGTCGAATGACTCCCACCTGGTTTAAAAGGTCTCATAATTTTCTCCTATTTACTGATAAATTGAATTAAACTGTGATTTTTTGCAAAATTACAGTCAAAAGCACTTCACTACAATAGTCAAAAATATGATTATATTGGACTATTCAAGGTTTTTACGGAATATGGAAGGGGAACAACCGGCTATTTTTGTGAATAATCGAGTGAAGTAAGCGTGATCATTAAATCCAAGCCCACATGATATCTCCTTAACGCTCAATTTCGAGAAAGCTAACATTCGTTTAGCCCTCAACACAATTTCTTCATTTATATTTTGAGTTACACTTTTACCCGTCACTGCCTTTACAGCTTCATTAAGATATACCGGGCTTATGTTCATGGTGCTTGAATAGAAAGATGGTCTGCGTTCTTTGACAACATTTTTAGACAACAAAGCAAAAAACGTAGCCGCATGATGATTATACCGACCTTTCTCTATCACTTCGACAGAATTAAGTCCACAACAAAAGAGCTCCACCAAAGCTTGTCCAATGTGGAGCTTAAACAAGTTGGATAATTCACTGGAGGTTGAAATGATTTCAGATATTATAGGAAAAAGTTTTTCAAAAGCAGAGACAATTTCCAAAGGTGGAATAAAGTAATTTTCACTCCTTGCAAAAGCAAAAAGAAGTTTTGATTGCTCTTCTGTAATAAAAGAGCAGTCAATCATAATTACAAAACCTTTTGCATTCTGGTTATTACGCAATCTGTGTAATTGTCCGGGTAAAACTACTATACACTGCCTTGCAGACATTGAATGTTCATGGAAGTCAACCTGCATCATACAGTTCCCCGATTCTAAGAAACCAAAGATATAGTAATCATCTGAGTGTAACAACTGTCCTTCCCCTATAGGATTGTCGGAAGGATCGAATCTTTTGAAGACTATCCCCTTTGGAATATAGTCGGAAGATTTATGTGTAGGATGGCGAGATATGCCGTAGTTGTTCATGTTTTTATAACGCCCTTATGAATATTTGTGTTAAGTTTTTTCGTACTAATGTTTTGGAAATTTATTAGTATTTTATGGCAATTTATTTATAATTATGACCTTGGATGATTTGAGTTTCCGCGTTAGGTACAAAAGTCTTTCAGCAATGTTTTAATTTCGATTAGCTTTGTGGTGAGATAGTCACCAATAGTGCATAAAAGAAGTAAATCTACATATTCTATTGTTTCTCTCTTCAAAATAGTTAAGATAACTGTACTATATATTCACGGTTATTATTACTTTATGGCATAGTTGCTCACCTTTTTTCAACGTCACAAGTTTGCCACGGCTTTCAATCAAGTCGTGTCAGAACTGAAGGTCAAGTCCTTCAAGATGTGTGTTGAAGTGTCGGTTCATGGGTACAAAGGTATATAAAAAATCTGAGATTTTTTATATACCTTTGTATTGTCATTCTCTGTAACAAGGCACATTTTGCGATACTGCGAAATGTGTTAGGACATTAGGATTGTTCGCAGAATATCTGTTATTCAGCCTATTATTAGCGATATTTTTATTAACTTTGCATTCTAAAACATGTTAATATGACCAAAGAAGAACTGCTCAAAAGGCTCAGCGACATCGAATGGGATGACTTTGAGGCGAAAGAAGCCTCAGGAGGCATTCCCAAATCAATGTGGGAAACCGTAAGTGCTTTCTCAAACACTGCCGGAGGCTGGATAATCCTCGGAGTAAAGGAGAAGAAAGGAGAGAATGGCAATTCATATCGAGTGACAGGTGTTGATAATATTGAAAAAATGGAACAAGACACAATCACTACATTGCGCTCCCGTTCCAAATTTAATGCCGTCATATCGAGCCATGAATATAGATACACGATTGACGACAAGTATGTCCTTGCATTTGGAAATCATCAGATGGAAAGAGTTGACAGGCTATGATGTAAAGTTCGAGAGCGATTTGCTAATATCCACCTTGATTTATCCTCTTGCTAAGTCCAATACACGCCAGGCTAATATTCCAAATGGCGAGATAAATGGCGAGATAAATGACGAGATAAATGGCGAGATAAATGGCGAGATAAAAAAGGTGCTATATCTAATCGCACAGAATCCCAATATTACTCAGCGTAAGGTAGCAGAAAAGATTGGATACTCAGAAAGAAAAGTAAACAGGATAATTTCAAAATTAAGGAAATTGGGGTTCCTGACACGTGAAGGCTCAAATAAAACAGGACGATGGGTTGTGAATAATAAACGATAATTACACATCCTAACTGTAAGATGGCAAATACAATAACTCCAATAATAACAAGCCTAAAGGAGGTCAAAATTACTAAAACTATTTGACATGCGAAAGAGGAAGTGGGCTATCATAAAAAGCTGTTGTTCATGATGAATGGTTGTTTATATCCCAGTCATTCGTTATCTTTGCATTGTCATTTTGTCTGACAAGGTACAATATTTGACAATAAATTATGATAATACAAAGGCCTCTATACCTGCAGGAGGCAGCCGAGTATCTCGGGATAAAAAAAGATGCGCCAAAGACGCATCTTCAAATATTGAATCATTATTATCATAACAAGAACATTCTGCAGGTGTTGACAAACTTGCGCCATTTGTGCTTGTTGCCTGACTGAGAAGCGTCTCTTATCGCATCGACTATCTTCAGAGCGTCAGTGCTGTCGTAATCAAATACATCACCGAGATAGAACTTACCTAACGAATATGTCATGATCTGAGGCTCGTAATCATACTCTCGGTTGATGCGCTTTGTATGACGGCAGTAGTTCTTAAGCTGCTCGATAACACTGAGGTACTGAGTCTCAACTAGTTCTGCGGCTTTAGCGTCACGCTCCTCGCCTGATCCCATAAATTCGCCCTTAGTCACGATAAAATGGATAGCGTCAACCTTATTCATTATCTCCTGATTCTCAGGCTGGCTGATAAGAGCCACAAATTTGTCGAGGATATCGAGCTGAGAAATATATCTGCTGCGCACATATTTTGAAATTTCAGTGTCATCTTCGATTTCGCGGTCGAGGTAGCTGAACTTCACCATAGGCTTCGATGCGTCAACGAGGATAAAGAACACCTTATGATTGTCGTTGCGCAGGAGGTTGGTGGCAGCTGTACCCATATTGGCGATATTCGTCTCCTTTGTCTCGGCTATACGAAGTGCAAACTCCTCACCTGACATTTCAATAAGATTCACTGGATAATCGCTCACCTTACCATTCTCCTCAGAGTTGATAACGCCGCTTACTGTGGTGACAAATTTGCCCATTGTGCGTCCCGGTGTACGTCCGGCGTGTGCATATTGGCGAAGAGCTGCTGCATATGGACCACCGTTGGTACGCATATCCAAGGTGTAGCCCTGGCCGTTGGCAGCGGAGATACCCATGAGCAATGAAGTTTTACCTGCTGTAGGCATACCGAAAAAGAATACATCGACGCCCGGAGGTACAATCTGCTGCTCCTTGCTTTCCCTCTGAATTTCATCCAGGTCAGGGAGATAGTCAACATTAAGGTTGAGACACTCCATACTTTCGGGGGTGATGAGACCGGCTTCTGAGAGCTCGTCTTCACTGAACACGTTGTATTTTAGGAGATTATCCAAATAATCCTGAGAGTAGCGACAAGGATTTCTACGCATGCTTGCAAACTCCTCGTTTTTAACTTTATTGAACACACTCTCTATTTCGTTCATATCCTGACTATCAGGATTTTCAGATTTATATTTAGCGATTTCAATAAGATCGCGTGTAGACTTTACATCGTTCCATTCTTTAGAAGCTGTTGCGGTAGCCTCGATTGTTGTTGCCATAGATTTTGAAGTAGTCATAATTTTGAATTTTAAGTAGTTAATAGTTGAAACAAAAGCTAAATTTTGAAGCGTTTAAGTTGGTTTTCGAAATTAGAACAAACTCAAAAGCCGCAAAGTTCAGTCGATAGTGTCAAATACCTCAACTTTTACACAATTATTTGCCTTTATCTCCGTTATCTAAAAAAATAGTTATGAAAAATATCAGCTCTAAACTACTCATTCTCATTATCATAATGGTCTTCGGCATATGTGCGAAAGCATCGGCCGAAAATTTTAATGAATCCCCCAAAAAAAATTGGGAAATCGATACTTCACAAGTGCAGAAGCTCAATTTTTCGCTGCACAGCACAGTATTTTTTCAAGACAACGAGTTCTCCACGCCTCTCATGAAAGGCTACACGCTGCCGGGATTCAAGTTGCGCCCCACAGTAAACTATCGCCCCAACGAACGTGTAAACGTGGAAATGGGCGTCTATATGCTCAAATTTTGGGGCACCAATGACTACCCCAACCTGTCGTACACCGACATAAGCGAATGGAGCGGCAAAGAAAATGTGGCCAAAGGGCTGCATCTGTTGCCTTTCTTCCGCGTGCAGATGGCAACGCGCGGCGGCCTCAACTTCGTGCTCGGCAGTCTTTACGGCGGCAATGACCATCATTTGCTCGAGCCTCTTTACGCTCCCGAACTCAATCTCACAGCCGACCCCGAGGCCGGAGCCCAGATACTCTACAACAACAAATGGCTATATTTCGACACGTGGATCAACTGGGAAAGCTTTATATATAAGAACGACACGCATCAGGAGGCTTTCACATTCGGCGTGTCATCAAAGCTCAAATACACTCCCGAAGAGCGCAAACTGCATCTCTATACCCCGATACAGATACTCTTCCAGCACCGAGGCGGAGAAATAGACACAATTTTAACCAACTCAGTGCAGACACTATTCAACGGAGCTGTGGGATTTGGAGCAAAACTCAACATCAACCATCGCGCTATAAAGAGCGCCTCTCTCCAAGCCGACGCATTGGTGTACAACCAGCAAGTGGGCAATCTCTGGCCCTTCGATCATGGATGGGCCTACTATATCCACGGCGACATGGACGTGGCAAACGTGCATCTCAAGACAGGATATTTCCACTCCAATAAATTTGTGTCGCTTTTCGGCTATCCGTTTTTCGGAGGCATCTCCACATCACATCCCGGGCGCACCTTCGACACCAATTCTACCTTCTTTGCCGGAGTAGATTATTCGTTTGAATTTGCGCCGGGGTACAGCTTAGGCGCTAACGCCATGGTCTACCGGCATCTCCCGTGCATAGGGGTAGAAGACGGCGTCTCCACCCGCTACGGAGCTTCCACGAGCTTCTACGGCAGCATATACGTGCGCCTTAATCCATCGTTCCTGCTTAAAAAACTTGGTAAGAAGTGAGCAAAAACAATATTTAGGAGCGTTTCACGTTAAAATTATTAATGAAAGCACTCAAATATATATTACTCCTACTGCTGACCACACTATGCACCGCTCAAGGCGAAGCTAAGCTAAAACTCAACGACAAGCTGCACAATAAGCCATACGCTGACCTTCGTCGCTGGCATTTAGGATTCTCTGTGGGCACTCAGACACTCAACCTTGCCTTCACTCATAATGGGTTTGTCAGTGAAGACGGTGCTGTATGGGCTGTGGAGCAGCCGGATTATTCTCCCGGATTCTGCGTCAACGGTCTTATCGACTTCCGCCTTAGCAACAATTTTGCTTTCCGCATCTCTCCCGGAATGTACTTCGGCAACAGAGATTTAAGATTTCTCGAGACCACAAGCGGGCGTGAAGAACGTCAAAATCTTAAATCGACGTTTCTCGTATTTCCTTTTGACCTAAAATTCGCCGCCAACCGATACGACAACTCACGCCCCTACGTTGTGGGAGGCGTAATGCCGGTATTCGACCTTTCAAAGAAGCAGAATGACTTTTTACAGCTCAAAGCGTCGGACCTTTATCTCACCGTCGGTTTTGGCTGCGACTTCTATCTCCCCTATTTCAAATTCATACCGGAAGTGAAATTCTGCTTCGGACTAAAGGACGTGATTGAACACAACCGTCCGGATCTCGAGGACGACCCAAATCGTCTAGTGATAACACAATCGCTAACCAAGGCCACATCGAAAATGATAGTGCTTACATTCTACTTCGAATAACATGCCCAATACCTTACGATACCTACTGCTGATAATTTCACTGTCCGTAGCCACAGGCGTATGGGCTCAGACTGACGCGCAATTCAGCCAATATTACGAAATCACGACATTCTACAATCCCGCCTCCACGGGTAACACCGACAGTCTACGCCTTCGGGGAGGCAGCCGGCTGCAATGGATAGGTATCGAAAACGCGCCTAAGACATTCATCGCCGCAGCCGATATGCCGATAAAGCTCGGTAAAAAGCGAATAGGCGTGGGGTTGATTGGCGAGGGAGAGTCGTTAGGCCTCTACAGCTCGCTAAATCTTGGTGCTCAGGTGTCATATAAGCTACGCAAATTCGGAGGGGAATTTTCGTTAGGTTTCACCTTAGGCATGTACGACCAGAAATTCAAAGGGTCGAAAGTGTATATCCCAGATAATGATGATTTCCACCAAAGCAGCGATGACGCGATACCCACACGCGACCTCCACGGCACAGCCCTCGACTTGGGCTTAGGAGTGTGGTACGCACGCAAAAAGTTTTGGGCAGGTCTGTCGGCCACGCATCTCACATCACCGATAATCACTATGCGTACAGAAGGCACAGGCGACGGACAGCAATCCTACAATTACGAATTCCAAGCCAAACGCACAGTTTATTTTATGGCGGGAGGCAATATTCGAGCAAATAATTCGTTATTTGAAGTGATGCCATCAATGATGTTGAAGAGCGACTTCACATTCACCACAGGCGAAATCACCCTAAGAGCGAAATACAACAGATTTCTGATTTTCGGACTTGGATACCGCTACCAGGATGCTGTATATGCCACAATAGGTGTAGAGATTAAAAACTTCTATGTAGGATATTCTTTCGACTATGCCACATCGGCCATAGCAAGAGCCTCCTACGGCAGTCACGAGGTATTTTTAGGATACTCAATGAAACTCGATTTATCCGACAAAAACAAGAACAAGCACAAAAGCATACGTATAATGTAGCCACGATATATGACAATGATAAAAAAATTACTGATATTCTTAGCTATAGCAGCCGGCATGACCTCCTGTTTTTCCGGGGGGTCGAGCGGTAGAATCGGTGGCGAAGTCACCGGCGTGGGAGCCACATCCTGGGCCGAGCCCACACCCTACGGTATGGTGCTCGTAGATCGGGGCTCCATGAAGATGGGCGTATCGGAGGCCGACAGCCTTTGGAATCTTGAAGCCAATGCCCGCGGCAAGTCGGTGGACGCCTTCTGGATGGACGAGACAGAGATTACCAACGGCGAGTACAAACAGTTTGTCTACTGGGTGCGCGACTCCATTATTCGCGAGCGCCTTGCTGACCCCGCATACGGCGGCAACGAGGATTTCAAAATCGAAGAAGATAAGGAAGGCAACCCTGTGAAGCCCCACCTCAACTGGACAAAGGCCATACCATGGCGCAACCCCAGCGAGGATGAAGAGAGAGCAATCGAGAGCGTGTACCGCGTCAATCCCATCACAGGCAAGAAGGAGCTGGATGCCTCGCAGATGAATTTCACCTATGAGATATTCAACTTCACCGAATCGGCCAAGCGCAAGAACCGTCTTGACGCATCACGCCGCGAATACAACACGGACCGCCCTACCCCCACCACCAATCCCACGATATCAAAAGACACTGCATATATCGACGATGAAGGCAGAATACGCCGCGAGACAATAACACGTCCGCTGTCAAGCGACTTCGACTTTCTCAACACATATATCGTGAACATCTATCCCGACACCACAGCCTGGATCAACGATTTTGAGAACTCCTACAATGAGCCTTACACCCGTATGTATTTCTCTAACGGAGGCTATAACGACTACCCCGTGGTGGGCGTAAGCTGGGAGCAGGCCAATGCCTTTGCAGCATGGCGCACTATGTTCCTTAAAAAAGGTCTTGGCAAAGAAAGCGTATATATCGAGCCTTACCGCCTGCCCACAGAGGCAGAATGGGAGTACGCCGCACGAGCAGGCGTGTCGGAAAATCCCTACCCGTGGGACGGCGATCTCACAATGAGTGATGACAAAGGCTGCTTCTACGCTAATTTCAAGCCGCAGGAAGGCAACTACTCAAAAGACGGTCACGTAATCACATCGCGTGTAGGTTCGTATGCCCCCAATGACTTCGGCCTTTACGATATGGCGGGTAATGTAAGCGAATGGACATCTACTGCTTTCACCGAAAGCGTTGATATGCTTACCAACGACCTCAACCCTGAATATCGCTACGACGCTGCATTAGAAGACCCCTACCGTATGAAGCGCAAAATCGTGCGCGGCGGCTCATGGAAGGATGTGGCACACAACATACGCGGCGACCTGCGTATGTGGGAATATCAAAACGAACAGCGCTCTTATATAGGATTTCGCTGTGTACGCACTCAAATAGGATTCGCAAAAGGCCAAAAATCTAAAAAATAAAAACATATAAAGATATGATGAAAGATACAAGAGGCGCGATAGGAAAGTTCATTTCGAGCGAGAAAGGACAGCGCTTTTTCAACTTTGCCTACTCAATAGGTGCGGCCATCGTAATCTGGGGCGCCCTGTTCAAGATATTGCACCTTCCCGGCGGCAACACACTGCTTTCGATAGGTATGGGCACGGAGGTGCTTATGTTCCTGCTCACCGCGTTCGATCGTCCACCCAAGGAGTATAAATGGGAGGAAGTGTTTCCCGTGCTTGATTCTAAAAATCCGGAGGACCGTCCAGAATTCAAAGGCGGTGGTGGGGGTGGCGTTATTATCGGCGGCCACGCTTCGGGAGGCGTGATTGATCTTGGAGAGAGCCGACCGATGGTAAGCGGCTCGCAGGCTCGCGCGGCAGTAGGCATCCCCGATGGCGTGCAGCTCAGCGAAGAGCAAACCACCTCTTTAGCTGAGAGCATCACCAAAATGTCGGCTGCGGCCGACCAGCTTTCACGCATGGCCGAACTCACCTGTGCCACACAAAACTATCTCGACCGCATCGCATCTATTTCGGAAGAAATGGAGCGTCTGCACCAGACCACCAATGCGCTCAACAATGTGTCGGAAGTGCTATTGCAGTCATATCAGGCTATCACCCAGCACTCTGCCGAAATCAACGACAGCTCCAACGGCTACGTAGAGCAGATGCAGGGTCTCAACCGCAATATCTCCGGATTGAATACTATATACGAGATACAGCTCAAGAGCGTGGCTTCGCAGCTCGACGCCATTGAGCGTGTCAACCGCGGCATAAAAGATATACGCGACATGTATGAAAAATCGGCAGAACAAAGCACACGCTACTGCGAGGAGACCGAGAAGATGACCCGTTACATGAAGCAGCTCAACAGCGTGTACGAAAAGATGCTCACAGCCATGACTATCAATATGTACAATCCCATGGCCAATCACGCTCCGGCTACTCCTGCTAACGGACCTGCTAATGTTAACAACAATCCGACTCCGAAACAATACGATTACGAGTAAACCTAGACATATCTCCTTACTACAGACAATTACAAACGACACTATCAATTAGCAAATGGGATCTAACAACACAAGAATGTCGCCCCGCCAGAAGATGATCAATCTTATGTACATCGTGCTGACGGCTATGCTTGCGCTTAACGTGTCGAGCGACGTGCTCGACGGATTTACGCAGGTGCATGAAGGTCTCAGACGCTCCAATTCCAACGTAGGGCAGAGAAACAACGCCATCCTCTTCCAGCTTGAAGAGTTTGCCTCTACCAATCCTGACAAAGGAAAAGTGTGGCTTGACAAAGCCAACGAGGTGCGCCAGCATACCAACGACCTTTATGAGTTCGTTGACTCCATCAAGCTCGCTATTGTAAAAAAAGCCGACGGGAAGAATGCTGACGTAAACAACATAATCAGCCGCGACGATCTGGAAGCTGCCTCTGTGGTGATGCTGCCCCCCAACTCGAATCTTGGAGAAAATTTGAGACTAAGAATTGACGAATACCGCGACTACATAGCATCTCTGATGCCTGACACGATAAAACGCAACAACATAAACATAGCCCTCACCACCGAACCTATAAAAGCCAAAGGCACACTTGCTGCCCAGAAGTGGGAAGAAGTGCAATTTGAGCAAAAGCCTGTAGTGGCGGCTGTGACTCTCCTTACCAAACTTCAGAATGACCTTTTATATGCTGAAGGCGAGGCATTGGCCACTTTATATTCTCAGATTGACGCAGGCGACGTGCGCGTAAACAGCATGAATGCTTTCGTTATCCCCGACTCGCGCATAGTGATGCGCGGCGGCCAGTACAAGGCTAATATCGTTCTTGCGGCCGTAGACTCCACGGCCCGGCCGGAAATAGTGATAGGCGGCAAACCTATCGCTGACGGTATATATCAGACTGTAGCTTCTTCGCCCGGCACATACGATTACTCAGGATATATCAATGTACCCATGCCCGACGGCTCTATGGCTCAGCATCCGTTCAAATCGTCGTATTCTGTGATTGAACCTATGGCCACAGTATCAGCCACAATGATGAATGTGCTGTATGCCGGTATTGACAACCCCATAAGCATATCAGTACCGGGTGTACCGATGAATGCAATATCTGCCTCTATGAGCAACGGCACGCTCACACGCTCCGGCGACACGTGGATTGCAAAACCTCAGGATATTGGCAAGGACGCGGTAATCACCGTGACAGCGGATATGGAAGGCCGCAAAAACAATGTGGCCAACATGACATTCCGAGTAAGGAAACTCCCCGACCCTACACCGTTTATCACATATAACGACGGCAAAGGCGACAACCGATATAAAGGCAGCAAACCAATAGCAAAATCGCTGATAGCAAATGCCGGACAACTTGAGGCAGCCATTGATGACGGATTGCTCGATACAAAATTTAAAGTAGTGGGATTCGAGACCGTATTCTTCGACTCAATGGGCAACGCCATGCCTGAAGTGAGCAACGGAGCAGCATTCTCCGACCGCCAGAAACAGCAGATACAGCGTATGAGCCGCGGTAAGCGATTTTATATCTCTCGCATCAAAGCTGTAGGTCCTGACGGAGTCACACGCGACCTGTCGCCTATGGAAGTAATAATCAATTAAACAACAAAAAAACCTACACCAATGCTAAAACGACTCACCATAATAGCAATAGCAATCACAGCTCTGGTATGCGACCTGGCGGCACAAGAGAGCCAGAACTCAGGCGTGCGTCGCCGCGACCCGGCAGCCGAACGCGGAGCGTCATCAGCGCCGTCAGTATCGGAGCGTGCCCAGAACCGCTATGGTGCAAGCGGCAACCTTACCGATGCCGACGTGCAGTGGATGAGAGTGATATATCGCCAGCTTGATCTCAACGACGACAAGAATGCGGCACTCTATTTCCCGGAGGATCCCATCGATGGTCAGGAGAATCTTTTCCGCATCATTATGCGCCTGCTGTGCGACGGTGATGTCAAAGCCTATGAATACCTCGACGGCCGCGAAATATTCACTGACAAATATGAGGTGAAGATGAGTGATGTGTTCGATAGATTTCATATCCCCTACTCTCAAGCTAAAGGGAGCTCTGAGAAGAGCCCGAAATTTGACGTGGATGAGACAGATGTACCTACCAATGAGGTTTTATCATATTATGTGATTGAGCGTTGGGAATTTGATACACGCAGCAATCGTATGCGTACCTACGTGGATGCCATTTGTCCTGTGCTACATCGTGCCGGTGATTTTGGCGGCGATGCGGTGAAATACCCTATGTTCTGGGTGAAATTTGCCGATTTGCGCCCATATCTGGCTCAGCAGCAAATCTTCGTGAGCGATGATAACAACCTGCCCACATGCAATTACGATGATTTCTTCAATCTCACCATGTACAACGGTGACATCTACAAGACACGTAATCTAAAGAATCAGTCGCTGATGCAGATGTATCCCGACCCTGACGATCTCAAGCATGTACAAGACAGTATCCAGAACCATCTCGCCAATTTCGAGAAGAAACTATGGGTGCCCGACCGTGAAGAAGTACTCGCTCGCCGTGAAGCCGAAGCGAACAAAGAATCTGCACCTACTCTTGAAGATGTGGTAGCGTCTCCTGCTCCTGAAACTTCAGAGGCAGAAGCTCCTGCCAAAGAAGATAAACGCACAGTAAGAGGATCGCGTACATCAAGAGGTGACTCTGCAACCAAAAAATCGAATACGAAGAAGTCCAAGCAGCCTAAGGTATCAAAACCTAAAACCTCTTCAAACTCAGCTGCCCGTTCAGTACGACGCAAAAGATAGTAGTACGCTGGGATGGCTCAATACGCCATCCCAGAGCACTTGGAGCTCCGACTGATGAATCAAACCTTACAATCCAACCATATACAACTTGGGATTGGAATATACGTGAAATAGATTTTTTACAGCACAGCTGCAACTCGCCGTATATTGGCAAGTTTCGCCATAAAAGATGTGTCATGATTCGCCTTAGCCTTACTATAATCTGTCTGAAGGTTTATCCAAA
>CAZJKZ010000062.1:0-15207 GCA_964546885.1 uncultured Bacteroides sp. | reverse complement strand
GTCAAAGATACCTCCTCAGCGCCAACATGCGCTCTTGCGTCTCTTTTAATTGTTCGAGTGTAATCATGTTAATTATTATTATGTGTTACTGGTATATTGTAGCCTTTACTCGTTGTCCTTTGATCTTCTGTGCTTTTGCTGTTTCTACTATCTTTGAAGCATCACTTTTAGGCACAGCGGCTAAGGCGCAATGGTCCTTAACCACGATTTTTCCCACTTTCTCTATTCCGCATTGTTTGCCTAAAAATCCGAGAATATCGGCTTTTGAGATTTTCTCCTTTTTACCGGCATTGAAGTATATTGAGGCAGTGTCGCTTCTTATTGGGTCGGGATTCTCAGGGGCAGGGGAGTAATCGCTGTCGAAGTCGATGTATTCGGGCTCTTTTTCGTCCGGGCCGGTGAGTACATACACGTCGCCGTCGGCGTCTACTCGCGCTGTGCGTCCGTTGCGGTGTGTCCAGCTTTCTTGTGTAGGGGGCAGGTGATAGTGAACCACCGATTTCACATCACTTATGTCAAGTCCACGCGAACCCAGGTCGGTGGATACGAGTATGGGGGTTGTGCCGTTATTGAGCATGTCAATGGCCACTTCGCGTTGCAGCTGGTCAAGTCCGCCATGGTAGAGTCCTACAGGTAGTCCGGCTTTTTTTAGAGCGTTGTACACACGTTCTGCGCTTTCTCTGTGATTTACAAAAACGATAGTGCGTCCGTTCGGCAGCGATTTAAGCAAAGCTTCCAAGCTTTTGAGCTTGTCGCGGTCATCGCTTACTACACGCATTATGTTCATTCGGGAGCGTGGAGCTTCGGTTCGTTCCGAAAAATCTATTACCTTGGCTTGCGAAAGGTCGATGAAGTCAGGCAGCTCGGCGAGGGGAGTGGCTGAGGTGAGCATTACGTAGCGAGGATGGCGCAGACGTTTCACGATGCGTCGCATCTGGTCGTGGAATCCAAGTTCAAGAGCCTTGTCATACTCGTCAAGTACAAGAGTGTCGGCAGTGGACACATCTATAGTGCCTCGCAGTATGTGGTCGAGAAGACGTCCGGGAGTCGCTACCACTACATCGGGCACCACTTTAAGCGTATTGATTTCCTCGGGCATAGAGTGGCCTCCGTATAAGGCGGTGACCTTGTGGCCGTGGGCGGTGGTGCGTATCACTTCGGCAATCTGTATCACGAGTTCGCGCGAAGGAGCTATCACTACGGCTTGCACCTTGTCTTCGGAGGGGCGCAATCGCTCAACCATTGGCACAGTAAATGCCAATGTCTTTCCGCTGCCGGTGGGAGCGAGCAATATGATGCGTGTGGCGCGAGCTTGCATCACGGCACGCTGCATGGGGTTGAGATTCTCTACCCCATGGCGGCGTCCTATGTTATTTAATATTTCTTTTAGGGTCACTTTTGCAAGGCGTTAAGCATCTCGGTGAGTTTGGCGAGGATAGCTTCTGTGGTAGCGTCGCCGGTAGTGTTCTGCATCTGTTCTTGGGTGAGGAACGGGCCAAGGCCTACATAAGTATGAATCTCACCGCTGGGAGTAAGTATAGCCACGGTGGGTACGCTCTGCACTTTGAATGCCTCTGCTGTGTTTCGGCAGCTGTCGATATCAACGGAGTAGAAATTGATTTTGCCTGCGAAGTTCTCAGCGGCCTGATGAAATGCGGGAGCGAGTTTCTTGCAGGGCACACACCACACGGCGTTGAAGTCGAGCACAGTAGGTACGCTCACTTTTGTGTCCGGACGGAACATATTATCGTCTTTTAGATCGATTACGCCGACGGCCTCTGCTGCGGGCACGGGAGCAGTGAGTTCGGCATCAGTGGCGGCCTGTGTCTCTGCGTTTATTTCGGCTGCGCTCTCTTTGTTTGAAGATGAGCATGATACGGCAGTCATTGCCATCATTGACAGTGCTGCGGCAAAAAATGTGATTTTTTTCATTTGTAATTGTCTTATTTATTATTTGCCGCAAAAGTAGTGATTTTTCGGCGATATTCCTAAATTTTGGCTTTAAGAAATTCCATCTATTACAGTAAAGGCGCAATTTCCGGTGTGGAAACTGCGCCTTTGTAATTTATCGGATGATGATTTTGCGTATGTTATTGCCGTTTTTGATGATGTATACTCCTTTATCTACGAAAGTGATTTTTTCGTACTCAGGTGGATTGGGTATATGTCTTAATATTTTTCCATCAATTGAATATATTGTAAGGCTTTTGGATGTGTCTATGTTCTGTACATTTGCGTCCTTAGTGATGACTTCCGCAGCGGATAAATCCTTAGGAAAGGATACTCCGGATGCCGGACATACAGCTTTGATTAGTTGCGATGATCTTCCTACAACATCAAAATAATTATTTGCTGTACATCCCCTTGGTGAGCCTAATCCCTTTATCCAGGTTCCCGTAGTTTGGACCCCATCTTCCTCTGGGTTAATATATTCTATCATTGTCATTGTTTCCATACCTTCGTATTGTTCGTCAGCGGTTATGCCTATGCATTTCACATACGTTGTGATGGGAGCTTCTTTAATAGTCCAATGTGTGTCAATAGTTCCCACATAGCAGCCTTCGCCTTCCTTCAATCCGAAATCATAGAGAAGTGTCCAATCTGTTGATCCATTATAAGATTGGAAATAAACTTTCTCTCTTTCGGTTCGGATTATCGAGAATAATTTGCGTGCCCCGTTTTTGTATGTTTCATACATTTTTAAGGACGACATCCCATTGACCACTGTGTCTCCGTCCAACTCTATTTGGTAAGCTACTGGGTCATGGTTAGGTGTATGAGAACTGCTTACTAACATTTCCCATATTGAGCCATTTTGAAAGTAATTTAATTCTCCTTTTCCGATAAAAGAACAAAAGATGATTGGTAATAGTAAAAATATTTGTTTCATGGCACGTAACTATTCAGCGGACACGCTGAGGCGCCCACCCTTAGAAAAGGTCTAGGATTGCATTGTATGGTGAGTTGCCGTGCTTCTTTGTTGTTTCAACTATGGAATGCAAATCCATGAAGGCATCGGCACCGAGGTCTGACCGGAAGCATCCGGAGTTCTTTAGTTTTATTTTGAGTTTTCTAATTCCACGCTCGGAAGCGTTGTTATCCGGCGGAATCGCCGGGTCTTTCAGAAAGCTGAAAATATAATCTCGGCACTTGAGCAATCCATTCCTGAAGGTCGTGAACTTATCGTTCAATTTCGAAAGATTCACATCTATTAGTTTGTCAAGGCGTTCAAGCCACGGAGCGGTGTCAAGTGATTCTGTAGGCTTTTGATTTCGCTCATGGATGCTCTCCTGCAGCAATGATTCGACGGCCTTTGACCAGCTTTGCTCCTTGTCGAGCTCGTTGAGACACTGGCATTCACGGAGAAGATGTGCCAGACATACTTGATGGTTAAGGAAGTGCAGAGCGAAATAGGCACTATGTCGGTCAGTTACCGCAGTCATTCTTTCAAGAGATTCTCCGAAACGAGCCTCAAGTTCCTGCCCCTTTCGACTCTTGCCATGGAAGAGCAAAGTGAAGTAGACAGTCTGGGCTATCCATGCCCAGTCAAGTTTTTTGTTGCAGTAGCATCCCGATTCGTCAAATCCCACTACTGCAGACTGCATGATACATTCCTTTATTTTCTCAATGGCAGGCTCAGCGGCTTTCCTGGCCTCATTTACCCAATTGACCATGGAACCCTGACTTATCGCAAGGCCAAAAACCTCCTTGAAGAAAAGTTCTATGCGGTTGAACGGAAGAAATTGCACCACCGACAGATATACGACCAGACCTTTTACGGATGCATCATAAACCACAGCATTCGACCTGCGGGGCGCAGAGGATGCCTTTACCCTGTTTCCGCGTGTGCGGCATACTTTTACATAATGGTTCACCTGCGTGATCAAAGGCTTGAGTTGCGGCAGGGATATGGTCTGGGTTACATAATCGAGCACCGTCTCGCAATCTTCAAGCGGGCCCCCGCACTTGTCGCAGATCTCGGGAGCGTTATCTAAAACCACATCGGGACTCTCGCTGACTTCCAGTGTCGAGCCCTCATGCCCCGGTTGGGCGCCGGGGGTCTTACCCGTTGGCCGGCGAAGGGATTTGGTGCGTCGTATGATCTCGTCCTTCATCTTTTCTTTGGACGGAGGCGTGCTGCTGTTGCCCGAATTCTTTGGTGGCTCCTCATATTTTGAAAGACGTTTGCGAAGCTCCTCATTTTCCTTGCGCTCCTTCTTCAAGAGCCTCTTTAAATCGCGTATTTCTTTGAGCTGGCCTTGTGAATTACGGTTGATCTGACATATGGTCGCGTGCTGTGAATCGATGGTCTTCTGCATCGATTCTATCTGCCTCGACAACGACGAGATTGCCTCTGATATGTCTGTAATATTCTGTTTCACAGATACAAAGATACAAATTTTATTTGACTTGACAAAACAAAATCGCATCTTTTTTATCTGAATTTCATGGCTTTGTAAATTTTAATTTTGAGTATTGAGAGGGCACGCCCGACCTGTTTGGTAATAGTTACAGCTCTTGTGTCAGTGCCTCAGCGTGTCCGCTGAATAGTTACCATGGCACAATTAAATATTAAAAAAACATTAATTATTGCAAAGATATTGTACACTTTATATATTTACAAATCAAGTTGATTGATTTAATAAAATTTAACAGCACTGTCTGGATGATATGATAAATAAATTTTGAGTTGAGAAAGTATTTTTACTTTATTAGTTAAAATAATATGGTTTGGCACAAAAAAAGATGTAATTTTGCATGCGTAAACCGGTCTCATATAAGACCAACGCTAACGGTTCTTTTAAAACCTTAATTAAACAGCTGTACAGATGCACGATTTCTTTAAAATACTGCGCCGTTTTGTGCCCCCATACAAGAAATATCTTGCCCTCAACATTATATTTAATTTCTTGTCGGCCTTCCTTACGCTTTTCTCATTTGCCCTAATTATTCCTATTCTTGAAATGCTTTTTGAGATTAAGGAGGCTTCGTACAGCTATATGCCGATAGGCTCAGGGTCGCTTAAGGAAGTAGCCGTAAACGACTTTTATTACTATACTCAGCAGTCCATAGCGCATTTCGGCAAATCCACCACATTGGCGATTTTAGGCATCATGCTCGTGTTTATGACAGCATTAAAGACCGGAGCCCAATATCTTAGTTCTTATTTCATAATACCGCTTCGCTCTGGAGTGGTAAGAGATATCCGAAATTTTGTGTTTGACAAAATCACTACATTGCCAATAGGCTTCTTCACCTCAGAGCGCAAAGGCGATGTGATGGCACGTATGAGCGGCGATGTCACAGAAATCGAAAATTCCGTGATGTCCTCGCTTGATATGTTTTTTAAAAATCCGGTGATGATTATTGTTTGTCTAATAATGATGGTGGTGATTTCATGGCAATTAACCATCTTTGTGCTTGTTCTCCTACCAATGGCCGGCTACGTTATGGGCAAGGTGGGGCGCCGCCTTAAACGCAAATCGCTCGAGCTACAGAATCAGTGGGGCACTCTTATGTCAAATATCGAAGAGACACTTGGAGGTCTGCGCATCATCAAAGCTTTCAATGCCGAAGATAAGATAAAGTTGCGTTTTCATCAGCAGAACCAAGTATTCTATAGCTTGTCTAATTCTGTAGCTCGTCGCCAATCGCTTGCCCACCCGATGAGCGAGCTTCTTGGCACCACTGCTATAGCCATAGTGCTGTGGTTTGGCGGCACGCTTATTCTTTCCGGCACCTCTTCCATGAATGCCGCATCGTTTATATATTATATGGTGATATTCTATAGTATCATCAATCCGGCAAAAGATTTGTCAAAAGCTATGTATTCTATTCAGAAGGGTATAGCATCGATGGAGCGTGTGGATAAGATACTCAACGCTGTGAATCCCATCCACGATCCGGATATGCCGGTGGAAACTCCCAAGCAACTTGGCAACATTGAATACCATGATGTGACATTTGCTTATGGTGAAAATCCGGTGCTTAAAAATATTAATCTAAAAATACCTGCCGGCGCTACTGTGGCACTTGTGGGACAGTCAGGTTCCGGAAAGTCTACTCTTGCCGATCTTCTTCCCCGCTTTTACGATCCGCAAAAAGGATCAATAACTATCGACGACACAGATCTTCGAGATTTCCGTGTACACGGCCTGCGATCATTGATGGGCAACGTAAACCAGGAAGCAATCTTATTTAACGACACCTTCTACAACAATATCACCTTCGGAGTAGACAATGCTACAATGGAGCAGGTAGAGGCGGCGGCAAAGATAGCCAATGCCCATGAGTTTATCATAGAGTCGGAAAATGGTTACGACACGATGATAGGTGACCGTGGATGCCGACTCTCCGGAGGACAGCGCCAAAGATTGTCGATAGCCCGCGCCGTGCTGAAGAATCCGCCGATACTCATACTCGACGAAGCCACTTCGGCTCTCGACAGCGAGAGCGAATCGCTCGTACAGGAGGCGTTGGAGCGACTGATGCGCGACCGCACCACTATTGTAATAGCCCATCGCCTGTCTACCATACGCAATGCCTCCCTCATATGCGTCCTCTCCGACGGAGAAATAGTAGAGCGTGGCACTCACGATGAGCTTATAGCCCTCAACGGCCACTATAAACGCCTCGTAGATATGCAATCACTGAAATGAGCTTACCGCAGCCTATTGCGCAGATAATGTCTGCGGGCATAGGCAAAGTAAAGAATTACCCCGGCTGTGCATACTGCTGTGCCTGACCAAAATGCTGTGTGGAAACCGTGGTACTGCGAAATCATGCCTCCGGCAAAAATACCTAATCCCACGCCAATATCCCATGATACAAGCAGCGTAGAGTTGGCGGTGCCTCTATGTTCATTAGGAGCGAGATTAATGAATATAGATTGGAACGCCGGGAACATATGTCCATTGCCAAGCCCTATGATGAGAGGAGCGGCATAGTAGCCAAACGTGGAGTGGATACCTGCAAAAATCAAGTATCCCACGAGTGCCACCACTGATCCGATTGTGGCATTATGAGCTATACGGCCTTTACGCAGCGACCGGCTTCCGGTGAGACGCGAAAGTATGAGGCCGATAGCAAAAAGCATAAAGAAGATGCCTGTGCCAGCTGTCATTCCTAATTCATCAGCTCCATAAATAGCAACATAAGTGGATATGATACCGAATGTGAATGAGTAGCAGATGACACATATGCTCTGGCTCCAGCCTTTGAGCAGTAGGAATCGGTCGAGCGAAAGTTTCTCCTTGCCTTTTTGGATGGGCCGGCAACGCAGATTAAGGGTGCTGTCAATCAAGCCTCCGCACGTTGCCATCAAAAGCGAGAACACAAAGAGCCATGTGTAGGACTGAGTCCAGGCGTACATCCATAGAGCTATAGTGGGTGCTATGGCTGTGGCAATATTGTTGCTTAGACCATAGTAACCAATGCCTTCGGCTCTTCGGCTTGAGGGCAACACGTCTATCGCAACCGTACTGTTGGCCACCGTCACAGCTCCGAATGGAAATCCGTGAAGCGTGCGCACAAGAGCGAAGACTATGAGAGATCCTGCCATTAGATATCCCCCGAAAAATGCCGCAAATGAGAAATAACTTATTAGAAGCACCACTTTTCGCGGGAAACTGTCAACGAAAAAGCCACTGAACGGTCTGATAAGCAATGTAGTGATGGTATAGCCGGAAAGCACGATGCCGATTGTCTCCTTATCTGCGCCGTATTGCTGCTGTAGGTAAAGAGGAAAGAGGGGTTGGAGTAGCCAGAATGAGAAGAAAATCATGAAATTGGCTATCCATAATTTCAGATAATTCTGATTCCAAAGACGTTCCACTGCGGTGTAGAATTTATTATACTAAGATTTATTTCTCAAAATCAAGGATGTGTTTTTTCCATTCTTCCGGTAGCTCGATACTTTGGCCTGTACGCGTGTTAAAGCACACCATCACCACGCGAGCCTCGCATTTTACTTCGTTCGTTTCCGTGTTCAGCACACGCTGTGATAGAGTGAAAGAATGCTCTCCTATGGCGTCAGTGCGGGTTTCAACCGCTAATGCTTCATTAGGTAGGGTAGGGTGCATGAAGTTGCAGTTGATGTTGGCTACCACGGCCGCATCAGCCCGGGGATTGAAAAGAGAGCCGAGGGTAGCCTCGATATATTTTACCTTGCCAAGATCAAAATACTCGAAATATACATTATTGTTGACATGCCCAAAGAGGTCGATGTCTCTGAATCTCATTTGTAAATCCAGACGATGTTTATATTTTTTTTCTTCCATATAAAATAAGCTAAAGAATCGAGTTAAAGGTTGGACGCAAGTGATTTTATATCCACGATACCGTTGATGACAGCATATATTGCAAGTCCTGCCGGGGAATGTATCTGCAGCTTTTGCACGAGATTCCGTCGATGTGTGGTGACGGTGTTTACTGATATGCACAGACGGTCGGCAATCTCTTTGTTTGTAAAACCGTGGGCCACACACGCTATGATATCACGCTCGCGCGGGCTTAAATAGTTGTCCTCATCCTCCGGTATCTCGGTTGGCTGCGGCTCTTCTATTTTATTCTCGGCTATACGCATCTCAAGGTCGGCTACAACGGGGACAAATATCATATCTTCAGCTTTGCAGTGGGATATCAAATCGTTTTCACAGCTGATAATGTCGAAAAGCACGGCATTAAGCAGATTGTTGTCCTTTTGTGGAAGATAGCGCACTATGATTTCTTTAAGCTCTTTAAGCTTGTTATGAATGCTGTGGTGTCCAGAGGCAAAAACTTTGATACTGTAGTCGGGAGTCTGTTCGCCGTCCAATAGTTTTTTTACATACTCAAAGACAGTGGCATTTTCGTAGTCCATGTGGTTGCGTACCTCTGCCGTGTAGTCGTCATAGAATCTAAGTATAAGAAATCCTATCTCATCTTGCGCCGAGCAGTCGATAGCATCTATGAGACGGCGGCGTATGCGCGGCAGGCAGAAATCCAAAAAATATTTATGGGCGTTGGATAGATAGTTGAGAAGAGCGTCAACGGACAGGTGCGCAGTGCTTACTTTATTGAAAGAAATAAAGTTGCATATCGCAAGAAATGTGTTGCAGTCAATATTTTGTGTGTCGCATGCCTGCTCTACATTTTTATCTCCAAAGCCCAGAGACATCCCGAAACGGCTCATTGTCATCAGCAGCATCGGGTTGTCGCTTATGAGATGGCTCATCTTGTCGGTAGGAAGATATTCCCTTGTTTTTTCCATATGAACACTTTGATTTAGACTGCAAAGTTAAGCAAAAAACATTAAATGTCAAATACTCATTTTTGGTGATTCCAAATATTTGCATATTACAAAAAAAGCATTATAGGGAGCCATTGATAAACTATTATATGAGGCTCGTTGTTTACAATTTATAATATAATATACTTAAAAAATTATAATATAATATACTTAAAAACTATTGGATTATGAGGACTAAATTATTTGCGATTTTTTTTGTTGCGCTCTCAATGATAGCAATGACCGGATGTGGAACAGCTAAACCTAAAGACCCTCAGATAGCTTACGAGGATTCGATATCTCACATTGTGGCACAGACGCTTTTGCAGCAGCGCGAATTTGTGCTTACTGCTAACCGCATCACTCTTGGTTCGAGCGGGATGCTGCATGTCAACGACAATCTCAATTTTATTTTAGTGAAAGGCGATGAGTGTACTTTGCAGCTTACGCTGAACAACGCTATGTTTGCTCCGTTTACAGCCGAAGGCAAAGTTTCTAACTACACATATTCCGAATCTAAAAAAGGCGAGGCGAAAGTGTCATTCAGATTCAACGGCCGTCTTGGATCAGGCACCGTCACCATCACTCTTTATAAGGATAGCGATATGGCTATGGCATATATTGATGCCACTTTCCGCCGCGGACGTGCTACATTCTATGGACCGGTACGCTCCACTTCGCCTACAATTATCAAGATTCCGAAAGTCCAGCCTCAGACTACGGCAGAATAGAAATTTTTTCGCCCGGCTTTTCTTTGCCGTGTCGTATATTTTAAGTAAGTTTGCGCTATAAATGTAACTAAGTTATTTCTTTATGCGCAAATTTCCTTTTTTATTAAGCCTGCTTGCCTTATTCACCGGATGCGGGAAAAGCGGAAACACCGACACTCAGGCCAATGATGCTCCTGCCGACAGTACTCTCACTAATGTCAGCCATTCCGACTGGACTCGAAACGCTGTGATTTATGAGGTGAATCTTCGCCAGATGACTGATGAAGGTACTGTAAAAGCGTTTGAAAAGCAGCTCCCTCGTCTTAAAGAGCTCGGTGTTGACGTGTTGTGGTTTATGCCTGTACACGAAATATCGGAGAAGAATCGTAAAGGCACTCTCGGCAGCTACTATGCTGTGAAGGACTACAAAAGTTTTAATCATGAATTCGGTAGTCTCGACGATTTCAAAGCCACGGTGAAGAAAGCCCATGATATGGGATTCAAAGTGATTATCGACTGGGTGGCCAATCATTCGGGCTGTGACAACGTGTGGGTTGCCGAGCATCCTGATTGGTATATGAAAAACGAAAAGGGCGAAATGTTCGGACCCTACGATTGGACTGACACTTACAAATTCGATTATTCAAATCCGCAAATGCGTCAGGGCATGACCGACGCACTGAAATTTTGGGTAGAAGAGGTCGGAGTTGATGGTTTCCGATGCGACGTTGCAGGCGAAGTACCCACTGATTTCTGGGATAACGCCCGTAAGGAGCTAATGGCGGTTAAGCCTGATCTTTTTATGCTGGCGGAGGCAAGCAAGCCTGAGTTACACAAGAATGCTTTTGATGCAGGATACAACTGGCCTATGAAGGATCTTTGGAGTGCGATAGCTGCAACTTCAGGCCAATATAAATTTGCAAAAGAGGGAGAGGGCATACGGACTTTCCCGGTCACCAAGGCTCTTGCTATCGACACGCTTCTCGCTCAGCAAGCAGAAGAGTATCCGGGTGATTCCTATCTTATGAATATGGTCACCAACCATGACCTCAATTCATGGGAAGGTACTGAATTTGAGCGTCTCGGCAATCTTAACAAGGCATTTGCCGTTCTGATGTACACACTTCCCGGAATGCCGCTGATATATACAGGCCAGGAGACCGGTATGAATCGTGCTTTTGAATTTTTCGAGAAGGACAAAGCCCCGCAATGGGAACCCCGCAACGAATACTTCAGCTTCTATCAGACTCTCAATAATATGAAGCATAACCAGCCGGCTATAGCTGCAGGCAATGCGGGCGGCGAGATGGTGCGCTATGCCACAGAAAGCCCCGATATCTACGCTTTTTCTCGTGAGAAGGACGGCAAAAAGGTCGTAGTAATAACCAATCTTGGTTCAGATATCATTCCCGTGAAATTTATTGACAATACACCGGACTTAACAGGCACAGCCGATATCTTCACCGGAGATACAATCCTCCCCTCAGCCCTTGACCCCGGTGCATATCGTGTATATGCCTCAAATTAGATGTTCTTGATTCAAGCCCAAGTAGGACCACTCTTATCTAACCCCCTGGTTTTAAGGTAATAAATCTTGAAATCAGGGTTTTATAGTATCTAAACCCCGGCTGTCTACGCCATAAAAAAGGATTATTTGCATAAAGTTGTCCATTCCTGTTGACAAACGTGAAGTTTTGTATCAGTCAAATTGTCAGAGTGTTGCCTAATAATCAGGGAGTCCTTGGTTCGAGACCTATTTAAGGAGTATAAATAGTGCAGGAATATTATTGATAATATGCAACCCCACTCCCCACCAGAAACCAAGATTTATGCGATAATAAGTTATGGCACATCCGGCAAAGAATGGCACTAAAATAACACACAACATATATGGCAAAAGAAGTAAACTATAGTTGGTAAAAGCTATTAGATGGATCAAACCAAATGCAATAGCAGATAACCATATTATAGGAATATAAGATGATTCTTTTAACTTTTTAAAATAGGAATCTGTGGTAAGACAATAAACTAAAAAGAATATGGCCGTTATTGTTACTACGTATATCAAAGTGGAGACAAGAGTTAACGAATTAAAATGTTGCCAAAGAATGTATGCAGGGATTGAAGCTGCCGCGATCGCAATCTGCCATCGTTTGAAAGATAACCAAAGACGGAAGATACATTCTTCAAGTAATGGAGCGGCTATACATGCCGTTAGCAATACATAGGTTGTGGAGCCCATACCTTTTGCTGTTTCTGGATTACCTGCGAACTTTGTAAGAGACTCTGGATTGATTCCGTAAAAGTTATAGATGGTCACACAGGCAATTATGAGGAGCATGGCAAATACACGGCTGATCAACCAAAACAGCAACCCATATCCCACAATCCATTTCTTGGAATGGATATTATGATCATTTGTTCGAGAAAGAATAAATTGCATAATCCTTAATCTTTTTCTGAATTAATGAGATTGTTTAAATTCTTAATATTGTTCCTGTACCACAGATATTCAAGAGCAAATCCAAAAATTGTAAGTCCCCATGTGAAAAACATTCTCCAAGTATGAATAAACATAGGGGTAAAAGAGAACCATATAAGCAGAGGGATTAATACTGCAGCTGTTGCAAGTTCAAGATTCCTATACAATTTCTTAATTGAAACGATAGTTGTGAAAATTTCTTTGTGAGTATTTTCCCATAGATTGATAGACTTAATGGCACGGTATGTCATAATTCCATATAGATTAGCAATGAATAAAGTCAAGCAAAATATTATAAGCCACCAACATGGAAACTTCATTGGAGACCAGATAGGAGAAAGAGCCATAAGGATTATACAAATTACCGTAATTATTCCCTCCCAAATGCTTCTTTTCAAAAGCTTTGTCTTTATATCATTCTTTTTTAGTACAATCTTGTTCTTCTCATCTTCACTTATTTGTGAATTAATATGAGGTTTTACAGATTGCCAGGCATTTCTCAGATCATCAAGTTCCATAATTATCCCTCCTTTCGAGACGAGATTTTTTCTTTTATTCTATATAAACGTGACGCCACAGTGTTTCTGGGGATACCCATGTTCGACGCTATTTCCTCATAACTCAATTCATCGAGCCACATCAATATCAAGGCCTTCTCTACTGGATTAAGTTGTGCTATCACGGAGTAAAGCCATTCTAATTTTTCTTTCCATTCATTGTTATTGTCATCTTGAAAACTAATTGTAGGCAATTCGTCAATAGAAATTGTTTTAATTTTTGGTGTGAGCTTCCTCAAGGAGAATAGACAGGTATTAATACATACTTTATACACCCATGTTGTTTCAGAACTCTCTTGTCTATAATTCCGATATCCTTTGAACAACGAAATCAGGACCTCTTGCCTGAGATCATCAAATGGTATATCATTTGTGGCATAAAAGAAGCAGACACTGAAAATTATCTTTTCATGTCGTCCAACCATAGCGGTAAAGGATTTATTATAGTCAGAAGTATTCATCATCTGTTCCCTTATACAAAGTTAGTAGCAATATTGATAGAAAAGTTCCCTTTCATTTGAAAAACTTTTTATTTTTTATTACTGACGAACCTTTAAAATCCAAAACCAATCCCTAATTATGGTGCTTTTTGTATTCAATAAGTTCAATCCAATCAATTAAGAGCAGTATGGAAAGTGCAAGAATCGCCTACCTTATGACAATGCATTGTCGAAAAGATATGATCAATATGACTACCATCCCAACGGATGAGAATGAAAAGATAGACTTTGGCAGGATACTTTTACCGATACTTGGACAATCATTTATCAAAGTCCAAGCGATTGTAGATCAAAGTAGTATTATAACAAATCGCCGCTTTTACAGATCCTTGAACAATTATCTGTAAAAGTCTGGAACAATTAAAAGAAACATATAGATAAGGCTCATTGATTGCTTCGGATGAGTTACGGACTTTGGAGCTGAAGAAGAGTACCGGCGAACTTAAAGACGGGATGCTGGAAAGGCTTGCCCTGATAGTGGGTAGTTGTCTGGATAGTATTAGACCCTGTCTGGGTTCGTTACGCAGAATCCCAATTACATCCTAACTAAATTTAGGATAGGATTAATTTGTTTTTGTTTATCTTCTCCTCTACCAAACGAATACGAGCTTGAAGTTCCTCAGTAGAAGGCAATAGATTTGTTTCATCAACGGTATTGACATTATCATACGAAGCCACTCCCATCGGTGTATGCACGCCTCTGAATGCCCAACGAACTTCGGTTTCATCCTTGTCACTATATATCAGCAATCCGATGGTAGGATTATCCTCAGGACCTTTCAATAATTCATCTACAGCACTTACATAATAGTTGAGTTTACCTGCAAATTCAGGCTCAAAAGGTCTTACTTTGAGTTCGACAACTACATATGCTTTCAGTTTGATGTGGTAGAACAACATATCAATACGCCGGCTACGGCCATTGACGATAAGCTCTTTCTGCCGACCAACAAAGGCAAATCCGGTTCCAAGTTCGAGAAGAAAACGGGTGATATTTTGTTCCAACGCCGCTTCAATTTGTTCTTCCTTGTAGTCTGTGGGAACAGTTACAAAACCAAAATCATAGTTGTCCTTTGTGATCTCCTGTGCCATCCGACTTTGAGCTTCCGGGAGGTATTCCGGAAAATTACTGATAGCATTACCGCGCGTTTTATATAGATTTGCTTTCAGTGAATTATCTAAAGTCTGACGACTCCAACCGTTTAATATACACTCTTTCAAATAGAAAACAGCCTCATCAACCGACTTACATTTGGTTATGATGTTAACCTGATGGCGCCACGGTAGGAGCCCCAGAATAAGAGGAAAGTCAGAATCAATTTCTGCACCAACTTGGTGCAGTTTTATAATCCTTTGAATATTTGCATGTTGTAATTCTATGCCAACTCGGCGCAGTTTAAACATTAGCAGGCATTGAGCCGAACATGATAGCAAATAACCTCACACCGTTTTAGCCTACTCATCCCGGTGAGATTCTTCGTGAGGAAATAGAAAGCAGAGGAATAACCCAGACCAAGCTTGCAAAAGAACTCGGGGTGAAAATCTCGTTTCTTAATGAATTGATCAATTGCAAAAGAGATTTTACTATTGAATATGCACTGATGCTGGAAGCCGCCTTAGGCATTGACGCTGACTTTTGGATAAACCTTCAGACAGATTATAGTAAGGCTAAGGCGAATCATGACACATC
>CAZJKZ010000061.1:0-15652 GCA_964546885.1 uncultured Bacteroides sp. | reverse complement strand
TAGGAACCTATCCTTTCAATAAATCTACCATCTCGTGGTGCCCTGCTATTGGCGATAACAATAGGATAGAACGCATAGTTCTTGCGACCATGACGTTGTAATCTGATTTTTGTTGCCATTAATTTGTGAATTAATTGTGTTAATTTGGTCTTGTATTGTTTTGCGGCGCAAAGTTACGCCTTTTTTATCAAACAACAAAGTTTTTGTTGTGTTTTTTGTGAAATTATGCGCAAATTGGGTGGAAATTATTCTATATAGGTGTATCTTGTCCTAAAAAAATTAAAAAAATGGGCTTTTATTGGCAAAAAACACTAACTTTGTGTCATTTTTCAGCTCTTGCTGCGTCTAATAAAGTATTGAACGGCTTCTTTTGAAATAAATTTTTTTTAATAATACTTCTATGTTCAAATTTTTTCGACTCGCCTTGGTCGCAGCGTTAGCGATCATTGCAGGCACAACGGCTGTTATGGCTCAGCAAATGCCTGAGCTCCCCGTTGACAAAGATGTGCGTATAGGAAAGCTTCCAAACGGACTTACCTATTATATACGCCACAACGAGAAACCCAAAGGACAAGCTGATTTCTACATTGCCCAGAAAGTGGGATCAGTGCTCGAAAACGACCAGCAGCGTGGCCTTGCGCATTTTCTGGAGCACATGTGCTTTAACGGCACTACTCATTTCCCGGGTTCATCACTTCGTGACTGGCTTGAAACAAAGGGTGTGAAGTTCGGTGTAAATCTCAATGCGATCACAAGTTTCGACGAGACAGTGTACAATATCTCTAATGTGCCTATTGCTGACAAGGCTGTTCAGGACTCGTGTCTCCTAATCCTCCATGATTGGGCTAACGATCTTACCCTCGACCCCGAAGAGATAGAGAAGGAGAGAAGTGTGATACATCAGGAATGGCGTACCACCAACATAGGACAGATGCGCATTATCGAGCAGCTTCTTCCTGTGATTTTCCCCAACAACGTGTATGGTCAGCGCTTGCCTATCGGCACTATGGAGATTGTTGACAATTTTCCTCCGCAGGATTTGCGCGATTATTATGAGACATGGTATCGCCCCGATCAGCAGGGTATAATCGTAGTTGGCGACATTGACGTAGACTATATTGAAGGCAAAATCAAAGAGATGTTCGCCGACATTGAGATGCCCGCCAACGCTCCTGAGCGCAAATATGTGCCGGTTGACGACAACGAAGACACTATCTTCGCTATTGGCAAGGACAAAGAAATGGATGCGGGTGTGGGCATCATGATGTTTAAGACCGATGCATTCCCCGATTCTTTAAAGTCGAATCCTATGTATCTTGTACAGAAATATGTGCTGAACATGTTGTCGACTATGCTTCGTCAGCGTTTAAGCGATATTGCCGCTACTCCTGATTCTCCTTTTGCGTCAGCTTCCCCGTATTACGGAAATTTCTTTGTTGCAAAGACAAAGGATGCGCTTTCGCTTGAAGTTGTCGCCAAGGGTGATGATCTGATTCCGGCAATGGAGACTGCGTATCGTGAACTCCTGCGCGCTCAGAGAGGCGGCTTCACAGTAGGCGAATATGAGCGTGCGCAAAGCGAATATCTATCTCGTCTTGAAAAGGCTTACAATAGCCGTGATTCTCGTGAGAACGGTCAGTTTGTGCAAGAATATGTTGAGAACTTTACAAGCAACGAGCCTATTCCGTCGCTTGATGATGAATATGCGTTCTTGAAACAGATTGTCCCGATGATTCCGGTTGAGGCAGTCAATGAGGCAATTGGTGAACTTGTGGCTGACAACAATCGTGTTATCATGGTGCTCGCTCCGGATAATGGCACATTTAAGGTGCCTACCCAACAAGAAATCGAGGGTATGATAGCTCAGGTTAACAATGAGAATATCGAGCCTTACCAGGATGCTATGAAAGCAGAACCGCTGATTCCTCAGCTTCCTGCCCCCGGAAAGATTGTCTCGATCACTGACGATGCTCAGTGGGGTGCAAAAGTTATTACCCTTAGCAACGGTGTGAAAGTGGTGGTTAAGCCAACTGACTTCAAGAAGGATGAAATCAGATTTGACGCTATTGCCCTTAGTGGCATTTCCAAGGAGCCTGACAGCAATGTCAATGCAATAATCGCAGCTTCGCTTATAGAGCAGAAGTATGGCTTAGGCGATTACTCCAACACAGATCTCAAACGCTACCTGCAAGGCAAACAGGCTGCCGTTGGATTCTCTATCTCGGAGTACAATCGCGATTTGTCAGGTAATACCACAGTGAAGGATCTTCCTTATCTTATGGAGATGATATACATGACTTTCACCAACGTTTCGTCTACTCCTGATGAATACGCCGCTACTCAGAATAACCTCATAAATATGCTCAAACAGGCTGACGCAAATCCACAGGTGGTATTCTCAAAGAACCTCCAGAACACTCTTTACGAGGCTGCGGCAAAGAAGTTCATCACTATACCGCAGATACAGGAGGCTGATCGCGAAGCCGGTCTGAATCTTATCCATAATTATTTCTCAAATGCCGCTGATTTCACATTCTTCTTTGTAGGTGATATCGATATGGAGACTCTTAAGCCTCTCCTTGAGCAGTATATCGCCACTCTTCCTGCTGATCCTGCAAATACAGTGAAAACATATGAGCCTAATCCGCGTTATGAAGCAAAGAGCGGTACAGCCACAGATGTGTTTACAATGAAGATGGAGACTCCGCAGACCACATGTATGGTGCTCGTAGAAGGAGAGATGCCCTATACTCCCAAGAATCGCCAGATGGCATCTATTATCGGTCAGATTCTTTCAAATCGTCTGATCAAGACTATACGCGAGGAGATGGGAGCTGTATATTCAATCTTTGCACAAAGCGGCATGATGCGTCAGGGCAAATACAATACGATGCTCCAGATTCCTTTCCCGATGAAGCCTGAGGCCCGTGAAGAGGTGCTCGCTGAGATTCAAAAGCTCACTAATGATATGGCTGAGAATATTTCTGAGGAAGAGCTTGCGCCGGTTAAGGAGTATATGATTAAGAATGTGACTGAAGCTAAGGAAAAGAATTCTGAGTGGATTGGTTCGATGAGTGCTACAGCTCTCAATGGCGTGGATATCTTCAACGGTAGTGAAGAGGTGATCAATTCTATCACTACAGATGATGTTAAATCCTTCATGAAGAATCTTCTCGAACAGGGCAACTACCGAGTTATACTTCTTGATCCCGAAAATTAATTCCCCCGATTTAAATAGTAAAAAAGCGAGTGCCGCTCAGTTCCGGCACTCGCTTTTTTTCTGCTGAAATTTTAATTTTTTAGAATCTTACAGTTGTGTCAGGCACTTTCTTTTTCGGAGCTATGTGGAGCCTGTACTGTACGTGGAACATGAAGTAGCGGGGGAGCACATTGGTGTAGGTGATTGTGCGGCCTTTATCGTCGATGGCATAGTTAATGCTTTTTAGCTGATGTAGCATATCGAATCCGTCAAGCATTAATACGAAGCGCGAACGCGGTGGCACGTAGCTTACTCGAGCGTTCCACACCACATCTGTGTTGTCTAATCCCGATCCGTAGCCCGATCGTGAATAGAGCGATACGTCAGTAGAAATTCCAAATCCCTTGGGCAGACGGAACTGACCTGTAAGACTCCCTTTTGTATGTAGGGCGTTGATACGCTGGAAACCCTTACGCTCTGAGCCGGTGTGTCGTCCCTGAAACTGTACATTCAGGCCTATCTGCTGTTTGCCAATTTGCCAGTTGAAACGTCCTGTGTGCACTTGCCACCAAGTATAGACACTTGTAGGCTCCGGATCTGTATTTCCCTGACCAATCATATCGGTTGAGTGGATGTAGTCGAGCCCTCCGAAATATGAGGCGGTAAACTGTCCTTTCGATCCGAACTGTAGTGATGGGTACATATGTATCTTTGCTACATAGTTGCCGCTATGCACATTGTAGGTCTTGTTGGTGCGCACACCCGTCTCCTTGTTGTATGAGTATCCGTTGACGATAGCATTTATATTATAACCATACTCTAAATCAATATTATTATTAAATTTGTATGCGCCAATAGGTGCGGTTACCCTCCATGTAAATTTAGCCTGTAGATTGTTAGATACCTTAAGGTTGGGATTGCCAAGCCAGATGTTCATAGGGTCGGTGTCATCCACTATATTAACCATCTTTACAGGATCCGGAACTGTAGGTTGTGCGACAAATCTCAGATTAAAATTATGATGTACTTTTTCCCCAAATTGGAGCCAGAATTGTAATCTGTAGTCAGGAATAAACAAGTATGTGTGTTTCTGGTCAACATGATAGTTGTTATTGTTCCGGAAATATTCGAAGTTTCGGTCGAGAATTTGCAAGCGAGGAGTGAGGTACATATGGAAGGTTTTATTCCAATCGTTATCTCCTAACTCCAATTCTATATCGTGCATATTCTCGACGGTATGGGAGCGATAAGAGTTTGCTGCGTCAAAAGTAGCCAGGTATCCTTCAGGGAGACTACCTATTATACCATTTTCTGTTAGTCGGTCAAGAGCGTACATGTATGAGTCCTTGTGTGAATCTGAATGTGAGTAATTATATCTTAATGCAATATATTGAGTCCTACCCAACATATATGTATAATTTGTACCGGCATTTATTGAGACTGTACGATTGGGCGAATTGTCAAAATATTGGTTCTGGCGGATTGCCGGGGTGGGATCCGTGCCGTAGTTCACTACATAATCTCGCCATACCTCGCTTTTTTGATCGTTAATAGAGAAACCCAATGAATAGCCTGCATGGTCGCTGGTTTTGGGTATTTTCACACTTCCGCTGTATGAAAAGTTGCCTGAAGCTGAGCGGCTTGTGTTGCGTGTGGTTGTACGTGTACGGTTGACAAGTTCTTTAAGGGCGTCATGTGAGCCTATGTATAGCGAATCAATCAATCCCTGAGTGATGCCTGGCTGCTCTTGCTGAAAGGCTGCTCCTGAAGATGCCACGTCGGATGTAAATTTGCTATAGTTACCGTCAATGATGAAAGTGTTATAAGTCTTCTTTTTTTGTATGCGAGCGGAGTGCATGGTGCTTATGTTGAGCGATCGAGTGCTGTTGTTAGTGTATCTGTACTCGGCCGGTCGGGATCCGTCGGTGAGGAAGTTGAGCCGATCTACGGCGCTCCAGTCATGCTGGGATGTATGACGCACCATTGCGTTACCATTTAACTCCCAAACGCCGGAAGCGTTATTTGCCATATAGTCTATACCTCCCATCTGTGTTATCATTGTTCCGGTGGTGTTTGTAGCCGGAGTCCAAGTACTGTTCTCTCCCGGCTTTCGGTCATCGTTGAGGTTGTTCACATTGCCTATTAAGCTTACACGTGTATAATTGGAGAACCAGTTGATAAATGCGCGAGCCAAATAGCGATCCGACGATCCGGCTCCAGCCTCGAAGTTCATAATCCACCCCGTGTTGTATTCTTTTTTGAGCTTTACGTCCATCACTAATTCTTTCTTACTGGTAGTCCCAGCCCATTTTTCAAAGTCGTCAGTGCGTTTGTACACTTGCACGTCCTTTACAGTATATGACGGCAGGTTGTCAAGCATGATTTCGTTATTGCCCTTGAAGAAGTCCTTTCCGTTGAGCATGAGATTCTCCACGAATTCGCCGTTGACGTATATCTGGCCACCCTCTCTTATCTCAACTCCGGGTAGTTGCTTTATTAGAGCGTCGAGCATGGATCCTTCAGCCAATTCGAATGCGTCAGCGTTGAATACGATTGTGTCGCCCTTATTGTAGAATTTCACCTTTGATGTTGTCACAGTCACCTCTTTGAGCTTATTTGGGGCTTTTGAAAGAACGAATTCGGGAAGGGATCGGGCATATTCTCTGCTGCCTATGTCTTTGAGGTCCAGCGTGTAGTAATAGGGAGAATAGCCATCCATTATTACCTCGAAATTGTATATAGCCGGGCGACGAGGCACTTTGAAATCGAAGTATGCTCTTTTGAATGCATTTCCGAACTTATCAAAATATGTTACGTCGCTCTGAGTGTTGATAGAGTCAATTTGTTGTCCTAAGGAATCAGTGATGTAGACTATCGCACCAAGAAGATCTCTGTGAGCCATGGACTCTACCACGCGGCCTGAGATTGTCATCTCTCCGCCCAACCCTTTGTTATCAGCCTTGACAGACGATGACCAGCATATGGCAATGGCTAATAGGCATGCCAATGTAAAGGATCGGTTCATTAGTTTTTTAAGTTTCATTGTTGATTAGTATTTAATTATTAAAATTTCGATTTACAGTGATAATTAAAGGTACAGGTTTTACATATTGAAAATTTTACCAGTAATAGTCGCAAATATAATGCCAAAATCGTAAATATTTGTCAATTAAATACTTAACAAAAAGGCTGTTTGTCCAAAATTTAACAAGTGTCCGATATTGTACACCCCCAAGTGTTACAGTATGATTATGGTGAATGAAATAAAATATCGGTAATTTTGCAAAAATTACCGATATTTTATTTGTCTGACAAAGATTATAATTTGATAGTACGGATGCGAATATGAAGTTCAACCATTCGGGCAATTAGTTCGTTGAATGATATTGCTATGCCATAATGTATTCATCTACTATACTTTCATCATGCTATTGACATAGCACTTGAAAAAGAGTGCTAACACATGCCACGGGGTAATGTCCCGTGGCTGTCTCATTCGTTAAGAGCATGGTATCTACCCCCTGCTTAAGAGCCGTGGTTATACCCGCAATGTCATCCTCTGTTGCCACGGTGTTGTCCATCATTGACGGTAAAATCTTAGTAGCAAGATAAAGCGGTAGACCTTTGCTTGTTGTTGCGGAAGCTATCTTGGCCTGGGCAGCAGGCACGGCATCCTCGCCGAGTGTGGCGGTAAGATCACCGCGGGCTATAAGTATGCCGTCGGCCACTTCGGTTATTTCTTCAAGATTGTCGAGTCCTTGCTGATTCTCAATCTTGGCTACAATTGGCTTGTGGCTCCCATTTAAGACTTTTTTTACAGCAACTATATCGGCTGCGCTTCTTACGAATGAATGAGCTATCACGTCGATATCGGCCGATTTGGCAGCCACACGGATAAAGTCGAGATCGTGCATGCCGACAGCGGGGAGATCGGGCTCCTTGCCCACAATCGAAACGCCTTTGCGAGAGCCCAAATTCCCGCCTCTGATCACACAAGCCGTAATCACATTACCTGTTACATTCTCAACTATGAATTCGATTCTGCCGTCGTCAATCATTAGCCTATCTCCCGTTTCTACCTGTAAGTAAAGGTTAGGGTAGTTGACCACAATGTGTTGTCCCGTAGTGATTTCGTCGTTGTTGCTTCCTTCAATGAGCAGCCTATCTCCTTCGCTTAGCATTATTTCAGTGTCGGCAGATGTTGCGGTAGTGCGCATTTCCGGCCCTTTTGTGTCGATAAGCACTTTGATATCTCGATTGACAGCTTTTATGGCAGCCCCCAATTCTTCCAGCTCTTTTGTGCCTTTAAGGTGAGCCGTGTTGATACGCACAGCCCTCATACCGGCTGCGTACATTTCATTTACAAATCCCTTCCGGGCGATTTGTTCGCCCGAAAGAGTACACATTATTTGAGCCATTATTATATGTCTCTGTGATGTGATGCCATGAATTCCTCTACATCTTTCACATGATAAGGGATCCGTTCTTCGCCAAGGAATCGGCAACCGTCAGCTGTAATGAGTAGGTCGTCTTCGATGCGTATGCCTCCAAAGTCTTTGTAAGTCTCCAGCATATCGAAGTTGAGGAATTGTGCATTGTGTCCGCGTGCACGCCAATCGTCAATTAGGTCGGGGATGAAATAGATGCCCGGCTCATCAGTCATGACGAATCCTTCCTCGAGCCTGCGTCCGCAGCGTAGTGCATTCGTGCCGAACTGTTCGAGATTAGGACGCGTCTCATTGTCGAATCCCACATATATTTGTCCTAAGCCTTCCATGTCATGTACGTCCATTCCCATCATGTGGCCCAGTCCGTGAGGCATAAACATGGCGTGAGCTCCCGCTGCCAATGCTTCTTCTGTGTCGCCTTTCATCAGACCGAGTTCTTTAAGGCGGTCAATCATCAATCGGCATACATCCATATGTACATCCCACCATCTTACACCTGCGCGAGCCACCTTCAGAGCATAGTCGTGGCAGTCAACCACTATCTGATAGATCTCGCGTTGGCGGCTGGTGAATTTTCCGTTCACCGGCACTGTGCGTGTATTATCCGAACAGTAGTTGCCAAGCGTTTCAGCGCCAGCGTCGCACAGCATCAATCGGCCGTCGATAAGCTTACGCGGCGACGGATTGCCGTGCATTATCTCGCCGTGCATAGTCACGATGGGAAGGAACGACACTTGTGCGCCGTACGACTGAGCGATGCCCGTAATCACTCCGCCTATCAATTGCTCGGTCACCCCCGGTGCGCACAGTTTCATTGCCTCAGTGTGCATAAGGTAGCCTATATGGCAAGCTTTCTCTATCTCTACGATTTCTTCCGCTGATTTCTTGTCGCGCTGGTGCACAACGGCCAGGATGAGTTCTACACTGGCGGCTGCTTTTTGCTCCGACGGCATTATGCCCGAAAGTTCCATAATCTGTATCTTGGTCTCGCCGCGATAGGGGGGCAGAAAGTGGATTTTTCGTCCGGCTTTAGCTGCTTTGTCCCAGAGTTCCTTGAGGGCTGCCATAGGTGCGCTGTTAGCCACTCCCGCTTGCTCGGCCATATCAGCAACAGAATCCACCTTACCGAACCATACTATATCCTCAATATCGATATCATTGCCGAAGAGATATTCCTTATCCTCGTCGATATCAATCACACCCACAAGATCCTCACGCTCTTGCCCAAAATAATAAAGAAACGAACTGTCCTGACGGAACAAGTAAGCATTTCCCGGATAATTGCATCCCACATTGCTGTTGCCGAAAAGCACTATGATGCCGCTCTCGACATTATCGCGCAGTTTGCGTCTGCGCTCCACGTATGTTTCTTTGCTGAATAACATGTCTATATTTATTTAGATGATAACTTCTAAAATGAGATTTAATATTGACTGCTGACAAAGTTACAAACAAATATTCGACTTCGCAAACTTGTACCGCCGAATATTTCAAAAAAATTGATTTAAAGTTTCCAATCCTCATGGATGAATAAGCAGTTGCCAAGCCGTGTACAGTAAGCTTCTTCACCTTGGTCGACTGTCCGCATTCATAAGACTGCTATTTTATTTGCAAGGTTACGCATTTTTAGCGAAAGATCAGACAAATATCTGACTAATCCAAACGCCCATGGTGAATTCCATATGACGGTCTCTAAGTATTTACTTTATAAACTTGTAAGCTATAAGTCCGAAATATAGAATAGCAACTCCGATTCCAACTCCAACAAGAAAATCATGCATATCTAAACATATGCCGCCAATAAGCATTATAGCTGGTCCGCCCCAACAATATTTAAATTCTTTGAAGGGATAAAGTAACAATTCTTTCATTTTCGCTCTACTTTATGGTTATCATGATTCCCGGTAGCCCCTGATTTTTCAAGCTATCGGTTTTAGTTTTTTATAGCTGCAAAGATAACGAATTTTTCCGAGATATGCCATATGTGATGTGTAAAAGTCGCTCACAAGACTTGGAACACAAAAGTTTTTTAGAACTTGGACAGTATTTTGTCGGAGTATCTGTCCAAGTCCATCATTAATATAATTTTCAACACCACTGTTGCGTAAAAAGGAAGAATCCCGAAAATCAACGATTTTAATGATTCTTACGCAATTTGCTTTCGTTTTGGTGTGGTTTATCGTAATAATCATAACTCAAAAATCCCTATTTATCGTAGTTTACTATGTGCGATTTTGGCAATTTATCGAAGTTTTGTTATCTTTGCACCCTAAAATCAGGACATTAATGGATAATTCAGTTTTGCTTGAAATATTACGTGACCAGCGTGAAGAACTTGACTCACTTCGTTCGCAAAGCTTTTGTGAACGGAAGGAAGAATCTATGATTAAACTTGAGAGCAAAAAGGCTCAGGTTGTCATAGGAGTACGTCGTAGTGGAAAATCAACCTTGTGCTTCAATGTATTGAATAAGGCTCAAGTAAAATTTGCGTATGTAAATTTTGATGATGAGCGTTTAATCCGTTTATCTGCGGATGATCTGAACGATGTATTAAAAAGTCTAGAAAAATAGGGAATAAAATGTTTTTTCTTCCCTTATGTTCCTTTTACATAGAAAAGTAATCGGCTCTAAATCCACTTTGGTTTAGAGCCGTATATTAGGGTACGATGATAAAGTAAAGTGTTAGCCGAGGATTTCCTTTAAGGCTTCTGCAAACTCCTTGTTCTTTTTGCTTGGTAGGTCGATTATGGGCTCACTATATTTTGAGCGGTAGTAATCAGGTTCTATACCTGTAATCCGGATCATCGCTCCGATCCATTCACTTCGCTTTTCCTTATCAATCTTTTCACTTAGCTGACTGATGAGATAGCAAACCCTTATCTTCTCATTCTTACAAACCTTCAAAGGTTTGGAGGTTTGATGCAGATTAAGAGTATGAAAAAAATATTGGTGACATCTCAACAAACTGCCGTCCATTGCAAAGCTCATGGACGGACGCTAAAAGTGACATGGATAAAAACAAATCAGTCCGTTCGGAGTGTTCTTCTTTCTTTTCTAATGGCTTATTATAATATTTCTCTACGACAAGGAGGAGATAACTACATTTCAGATATATAAGCTTGAAAATATCAGTCGGCACACTCCACATTTCTTCTTCAAGGGTTTTCAGCTTCGCGTACAAGTTTTGAAGTATCGCTTTCTCTTTTTGATATTCTGCGGTTAGCTTGTCTACTCTTCGTTCCAATACAGCTGCTTCTTCTTTCGACATGCCGTTGAATGTGGTCATTTCGAAAGAATTGGAGGTTTCTTTAAGTTCACCGCTTGCTTCCTGGGTTTTCTTTTGCTGGGTCTCAATGTCTTTTTCAACAAACGACAACGGCTTATACCAGAGCAATCTTAAATCCATATGATCATAGTACCGTCTGTTATCATTATACAGCGACACTATCGTGCCTAAATCCATACTTAGACTTTTAAGAATAAGATCCATTCGTTCAGAGGGGGTATTTAGAACCAAATCTATTATTCCTCCTTCGACATCTTGAACAGAAGGGAAAGAGTTATTGAAAGCAACTAGAGATAGAGATTCTTCACAGGTGATGCTGAGCCCAGAAAGAACTCCGGAATATAGTGATCAGATGGAGCTAAGATTAGGTATGAATATAGAAATGTCTGTCATAATCAATGTCGTAGTTATATAACTATAACGAAACTGCCCCAGATAAAGTGCTTTGTCATCCATCAAACTAATGATTCCTATCGACCTTATATTTCCAAATCTGACTCTGCTCATTGCATATACTCGTATTTTTTTAATCAGCCGGGCACCGGACCACACCGGCCTCTGAGCATCAGATTGCTCGTACCCGGCTTAAACAATGCGCTCCTAATATACAATTATTATGGATGAGCTTTATAGATAGCGATAACGCTATAATTACAGTCGCTAAAAGCTCTTTTGAATTCTTCTTCTGCACCTTTAATAGATGGTGCCTGTACCCAAATATATTTTATTTCTCTTATAGAGGTATAGTATCTCACTTTATACCAAAGTTCATTGCCGAGATAAGTTACTATTTGTTCATTGTTTCATTCTGAGATAGGAACATTATTTGCAATTAAGCAATCTATTGTCTTAACTATTAAATCATATATCTCAGCATGTCCCAGAGGATCATAAAAATCGGCAGCAAACCACCCATTTCCCTCAGAATGGAGGAAGAACCAATCTCTTAAACCGCGCCCGCATATTTGCCTTGCGCATGGATTTTCAATGCTTATGCCATTAATTGAATTATACTCATCTATGCTGTAGCTATCTATAAGGAATAGTTGCTTGAGACCATAGTGCGAAAAAATGGCTTTAATTGCTTCGTCACATTCCTTGTCGATTTTCACTAACTCAGCTTTAAAATCTCGTCTTTCTATTTTTGTCATTTTGAATGTTCAGTTGATTATGCCCGGATTCATGCGCTCAACACACCTGAGACCGGACTAATTGGCTTATTATTATTTCTCGCACACCACTGCGTTTTATCGGTTTTAGTCTTTTATAGCTGCAAAGATAACGAATTTTTCCTAGATATGCCATATGTGATGTGTAAAAGTTGTAAAAGTCGCTCACAAGACTTGGAACACAAAAGTTTTTTGCTTTGAAAATTTACAGGTTACAAGTGTGTGGAGTAAATAAAAAGGACTTCACACTCCAATGAATGTCAAGTCCAGAACAATATTTGGAAGTTCTTTTAGAAAGACCAAATGGGATAATCAAAAACTTTCTCTCCCTTCTTCTTATGATAATAAAAGGTTATACCTATAGCCAAAGCTATGCTGACAACACGAACTATATTTGAGATTAAGCCTCCGGCAGCCACTTCAGTGCCTGTCACATTAAATATGACCCATGCAGCATTCATCAAGAAATGGAGGCCGAATGCAACCCATAAGTTAAATTTCCAAGCTGCATACATCCAACTGAAATACAATGCTCCAATAAATGTAACCCCAAAAGCAGCCAAGCTTGAAACTAAGTCATATCCTTGATATGTATGTGCCAGACCGAATAAAACAGCAGGTAAAAGAGTAGCCCATATAAAACCAACTTTTGCATACCTGAAGAATAAACCAAACATAAAAGCCCTGCACACAAATTCTTCAATGAATCCCGGAAATAAGCTTTTCCTAATTATAAGGGGCAAAGTAAGATTAGGATTTATTGAGCCAATTATGGGGAAAACTATGTACAATGGTAACACTGAAATCATTGCTATAAGGATACCCTTTAAGAAGTTCGCGTTAAGTCCAAGAAAGGAACCGACTTCTTTGGGTTTTATGACGATATATGTTCCAAGTAACACTGCCATAGCCATTACAAGATCTCTTACAAATGAACTGAGTATTGTGCGACTTGGAATTTCAAGCCACACTGACACGTGCCATACATTCCCCCAGAGAGAATTTACCAATAAGGAAGCAATTACAGCAAAAATAACTTTAGCGGTTTTAGATTTCAGAATAACCATTTTCTCTTGATTTTTAGTATCATATTTTTAATTACTTGGAATAATCCAATGTCCGGTTTTGGGATGACCTTCCCAATATATATCCTCATGCTCCGACATGCTTTGAACCTAAGAGGGTAGAATAAGTGTCATTGCTGATACACCTTTGTGCCTCTCTTGTCTTAAGGCGTTTGCGATGCGCATATAGGATATAAAACAATCGTTCTTCCGATGTTTTACATTGGTTTAGGATTGCGATATGATTGGAAAACGATGTCAAAGATATCAGCCGTGGCAAACTTTTCTCCGAAAGATCCGGTAATTGTGCAGACATTGTCTGCACAATTACCGGATTGGGCTTTTCAATATTAGAATCAGATTCTAGTTGTGCAGTCGTTGTCTGCACAAAATAATCTGGTAGAAAAGATGAGGCCTTAGAAATAAAAATAGGTGAAGAATATTCGTCGTAAAACATCACCATATTGTATATGTTTCTACGGCTGAATCCTTTTATTTCAGGGGCTTTTATCTTCAAGTATTCGGCAAACTGAGTGACGACTTTACTTCCCCATTGTTGGGTTTTTAATTTGGCAGACACATAAGCACCTACATTCCACGCAGTGAGAAGTTGCTGTTCGTTAACGGCTTGAGATGCACGGCTTCTGTGATAATTGATCATTGATAGCAATTCTGAAAACTGCTGTTCAAGTACGGTATTTTGCAAAGGATCCATATTTCATTAACACAGTGAGTTAAAATTTCTTTGAAACTTGCACGCCGCGTGCATATCATTCCAATAGCATTATTTTAGATCGAGGACTATTCCATACTTGGACAAATAGTCGTTCAAGTATTTGTCCAAGTTGAACTTTATCTGTAATAACAGACTGATTAATATATTCTTGAACCTGGACAGCATTTTGTCCAAGTATCTGTACAAGTCTATCATCAATATAATTTTTAACACCACTCTTGCGTAAAAAGGAAGAATCACTAAATGTTTCAAATTCCTCTAAAGTTTTGACAACTCATCGATCAATGCTGGTCTTCGTGGAGTACGCGATTTCTGTTCTGTGATGATCTGCTCAGCCTCTTTATTCCCACCATATTTTATTAGGTTTCTAAGAAGATCTACGCCATCACGGTATGATTTGCGATCGGAAGCTCGTTGAAAGAAACTTTTGACGGCTGACGTATAGAGTTTGATTATTTCATCTTTGAAGAGGCCTTTAACTTCTTTAGGAGCATCGTCAATGTTATATACGGATGGATTCTTACGGAGGTAGTCCATATACGCATTCCACATTTTCTCCTGTGTGTAGATGAATAAGATGTGTCCAATCTCTCTTTTGCCTTTAGCCTCGCTTATCAAAGTCTCGACATATTTTGACCATTCTTTTTGAGGAATTAGAGACTTGAGCTCAGAATACATTGATTCCATTGAATATTCCTTTTCGTCCCATCGGCCACCTTTGAAGAAGAAATGTCGAGCTAATAGTAGTTCATTGTCAATATCTCCGTTAGTGCGATATACCTTATATTCCCACTTATGCCAATCACTGATAAGTCCGGCATAATCCGCGTCATGGTTTACACCATCTTTTGCAAGTCTGAGGACTTCGTCATAGTTAGAATTATCCCACGCAATCTGTATGAGTTTCTTACGGAAGTCCGGATTAGACACATTGTTATACATAAACTCAATTTGATCCTCCTTGCTGCCACACCGTGACATAATTTCAAGTTTATATTTTTGTGCGGTATTGGCATTATATCTTGAACTCCAGTCATTGCCATTCGGTTTGATGGCATCCAGAGACTTTATTACTCTACTCTGTTTATCTGATGTATCAGCAAGTTCAATCGCCATTTCCATCCAATCCCACCACCAATCCCAGCCTTTTAGGTCCTTGGCATTGAATCGGGAAAGTGCGAGTTCAAATATTTCGGATTTGATATTCTCAGGAAGAGATTCAGATACGCTTAGATTATGCCATTTTTCAAAGCATTCGCTTACTATTGCACCTAACTCCCCGGCGCTGTCATCTCCGCTATTGATGATGTCTTCAGAAACAGAAGCGATTCCGGTAAGCACTGCCACAGCAACTCCCCATTGACATTTTTCCATAGCCTCGTCTGCTTCTTCAAGAATACGGCTTACAGCGCGATTGAAATCGAAAGTGTCACGATACTCTATATAGCCATGTCTTCCACCGTAATCCTCAATCAAATCTTGAACACGAGATGCATAAGTGGCGGGACTCGGCTTGAACAGTGTGCCTGCCCCAAGTGCTAAAAACCTGTCTTGGAACAGACTATCGTTAATGCATTCTTTCCTGATGAAATCGGCAAGTTGCCCCTTGTCAAGTTTTGACAGGAGTAAATCTATATCATTCGTTTTTGTCTTTGTCATAATTATCATGTGTTAAATTCGGGATTGGCATCCTCTATGGCAGGAAGTAAGTAGTTCTCTCGGAATGTTGTACGGTGCTTTAATCCTACAC
>CAZJKZ010000060.1:0-16348 GCA_964546885.1 uncultured Bacteroides sp. | reverse complement strand
CACTATGGGGAGAAACGACCTAAAGCCATACTCGTCAAGAATGGAAGGCCCGTGGGAGGGGGAGATCGAGATAGTCGGCAGCAGCTTTAGCCACAGCGAGAGAAACGCCAAGGATAGCGTTAGCACCAAGGTTCGACTTTGTTTCTGTGCCATCGAGAGCGAGCATAGCCTCGTCGATTGCGATTTGGTCGAGGGCGCTCATGCCGCAAAGAGCGGGAGCGATGATTTTGTTGACATTCTCAACTGCGCGGAGCACGCCCTTGCCCATATAGCGAGACTTGTCGCCGTCACGGAGCTCAAGAGCCTCGTTAACGCCTGTAGATGCGCCAGAGGGAACAGAAGCACGGCCTTTAGCACCTGATTCGAGTTCTACATCAACTTCAACAGTGGGGTTGCCGCGTGAATCGAGCACCTCACGACCAATGATTTTTGCTATCTTCATAATCGTATTTGAGATATTGATTAAGTGTTGTGTACAATATTGTATTATGCCGCAAAGTTAATAAAATTTTTTTAAAAAATAAATTTATATTACCAAAATCACAGGGCAATCGCAAAATTTCCATTTTAATCAGAGGGATTAGAGTAATCAGAGGAACTCATTTTTGTTAAGAGACGCAAGATAAACGGATAATCGAATCTGAAGCCCGTAAATTTGCAAAAGCTTAATTAAAAAGATATGACTGAAGACATCCAATTTAAGAAATATGACGCAGCGAACCATGACCTCAACTGCGCTGAAGGAGAGCTACGTCCGCCTATAGGATTAATCGCTGGTGAAGACGGCAGACTCGTCTCTGCTCCGAACCTCAACCAACTCGCAACCTTGCCCGAAGGCATAACACCAATATATATACATAACAATGGAGACACCACAAACCTATTAGCGACAGACGGAAGTGTATTGCTCTGGGCTCCTATGTCCAACAAAAACACCTACATCGCTCCTGACTCCTTTACTATAATATCTCCCGTAACAGATATAAAAGATGTAGCCCTGCTGAACGACCGCATAATTATTGCCACTGAGTCAGGATTATTGTATCTGAGCTTTTCTGAAAACGGATATTCGTGTGTCTCATCTATTAAAATTCCAGACATAGAATTCGGATTGCAGAAAGCGGGCAACCTCTCAAATGCGACTACCCTACTACTACAGACAGCTCTACCGGAAACGGTAAACGGCACTCAGCCCAATATCACTGAAACAGGGGCATCTATGCCAAACATCTCCGAAAAAGTGGCAGATATATTCGCTGAGGCAGTGAACTCCCAAATAATCACAAAAGGATACTTTCACATGCCTTTCTTCATCAAATACGCGATTCGACTTTACGACGGGAGTCATATTATGGCATCCTCCCCCATTTTGATGCTCCCTACCGTTCTGCCCCCATGCATCGCATTGACAATAACAACTGACCAAAATGAGGGCATCACAAAGATTACGCCCAGCCTCTCAAGGATACTTTACCACCAACTTCGCTACAGGGTAAGATCCGCAGATATCAAAAATCTGAAATCTGCTGCTACCGCAATTGATGTTTTCGCAACCACAATGATCCCTACTTATGATACATCTCTTATGAATAAGGGATATATCACCACATACAGCAGTGTGATTAAAGCCGGCTTACATGGGCCAAGAGGAAGACAACCGATCAATTTAAACGATGACACAGCAATATTTGACGGCCATTACTCAACCTCAGCCGACAATTTCACCGACCAATATCTTGAACAATCAGTAAAAGACTCCACTGCACTCATGGTGTATCCAAACAACCAATTCTACAACCGGATAGTTGCCTCCTCCGAATATCATTTGATAGCATCACTACCGTTAGACTGCCTTTCCGAGAATGAAGAGTTCGCCGCCCTACCCCTCAATTCCTTACCCGCAGATCAAACTTCTAAAAAAGAATTAGATACCGATCTACTGAGCTTTTTCAACATCAAAGCTACCGCACTCCGAACCATCAACGGCAACCTAATGGTGGCAGCAAACACCTTGATTCCAAAACAGGAGATACCTTTAGGTCTTCCGTATTACAGCGCCTCATCATCAAATGAGACATACAATACCGAAATCACCGTGCATATAAAAAATGGAAGTCAAAATTGCCGGATAAAATACGTAAAGCAACTCAGCTATTCACTGTCATCGCATTTCCCCCGCTATCTCTTCTTCCCACACTCCGGAGCCTACAAACTAAGTTTTCGACAAGGCGAAAGTGAATATGGCTTAGATCTGACTCCCCACCCTTCACAAAAAGGAGCATACTGGTACGGAGGCATCGACCATTACGCGGGCTCAACACCATCGTCCCCCGACACTACCATCTCGGACTCGTCTCCCTATATTTCCACATCCCTGATATTAGTCTCAGCAACCAACAATCCGTTTGTGTTCGACGAATCTTGTGCTGTGTCATTAGACGGCACACGCATAACCGGTATAGCCGAAGCCACAAAAGCCCCTAAATACGGGACTTTCGGCAAATACCCGGCATATGTGTTCACTACTTCCGGTATCTGGATGCTGGAATACTCGAATACACAACAAAAATATGTGTCACTCCAAAAGATAAGCCGGGATGTGTGTCCTGTCCCTATGGGAATTGCTGAAGCCACAGAGTCGATATTTTTTTCTACCGACTCAAAAATCAAACTTCTCGACGGCACCGATTTCCACACAATTTCAAACGCACTCGAATTAATGACATGGAATGTCACAACCTTACCTCACTACGAAAAATTGCTCAAAATCGGGAAAATGGAGCAAATAGGCACGACAATGCAGGATATTATAAAAAACTGCAATATAGCCTATCTCTCGCCGCTATCGATTCTGCTAATTTCGCCAAAAAATTCGGGCTACACACTCGCCTACAAATCAGGAGCATGGTCAATTCTTGATTTCAACGTATCATGCGTGATAAAAAATAATTCATCATGTCCATACCTATTTAATTATGACGGATCGCTGTTTACCATTGGCGAGCATGCCTCTAAAGAAAAATCTCTGATTGTAAGCCGACCCATAAAAAGCAAGAATCGCACAATCAAAAGCGTAAAGATACTCGGAAACTTTTCATCAAATCATGTCGCCGTCGCACTGTTCGGGGCACAGACCTATGGAGAATGGCATCTATGTTCATCCTCATTATGCCACTATGTGCCGGTGTGTTCCACCGATACATTTAATCTATACACCATCGTAATAATCTCCGAACTCCGAGAAAACGAATACATCACCGGTGCAACAATTGAATACTCAGATTCTATTTAAGACAACAAAACGGATTTTTTTGGCAAATTAAAAAATTATGTGTAATTTTGAAATCCGAAAGTAACCTTAGACCTGAAAAATAATGGAATTACCCTTTGCCGAATCATGGCGTATCAAGATGGTAGAGCCCATCAGAAAAAGCTCGAGAGAAGAGCGCGAGCAATGGATGAAAGAATCACATTACAACGTATTCCAGCTTCGCGCTGACCAGGTGTACATCGACTGTCTGACCGACTCCGGCACAGGAGCCATGAGCGACCGCCAATGGGCCGCTATGATGATGGGCGACGAAAGCTATGCAGGCGCACGCTCATTCTTCAGAATGAAAGACGCTATCAACAAAATCTTTGGATTAGAGTACGTAATCCCCACCCATCAGGGCCGTGCCGCTGAAAACGTACTGTTCAGCGCACTGGTGAAAGACGGCGACTACGTGCCCGGCAACTCACATTTCGACACCACTAAAGGCCATATCGAGAGCCGCCACGCCACTGCAGTGGACTGCACCATCGACGAAGCCAAAGACACCCAGCTCGAGCATCCATTCAAGGGCAATGTGGATCCCGAAAAGCTCGAAGCCGTGCTTGCAGAGCATGCCGACAAGGTGCCTTTTATAATCGTGACAATCACCAACAACACTGCCGGAGGTCAGCCCGTGTCTATGGCCAATCTGAAAGCAGTGCGCGCTATAGCCGACAAATACGGCAAACGTGTCATCTATGACTCGGCTCGTTTTGCTGAAAACGCCTACTTCATAAAAGAGAGAGAAGAAGGCTATGCCGATAAGACTATCAAAGAGATCGTAAAGGAGATGTACAGCTACGCCGACGGCATGACAATGTCGGCAAAGAAGGACGCCATTGTGAATATGGGCGGATTCATAGCCACACGCCACGAAGACTGGTACGAAGCAGCCAAAGCATATTGCATTCCTTTCGAAGGCTATCTGACCTACGGTGGTATGAACGGCCGTGATATGGAAGCTTTAGCAGTAGGTCTTGACGAAAACACTGAGTATGATAATCTCCATACACGTGTGCATCAGGTGGAATATCTTGCATCCTTGCTTGACAAATACGGTATCCCCTACCAGCGTCCGGCCGGTGGTCACGCTATCTTCCTCGATGCAACCAAGATCCTCACAAACATACCCAAAGAGGAATTCCCCGCTCAGACCCTCACAGTAGAGCTCTACCTCGAAGCCGGTATCCGCGGATGCGAAATTGGATATATCCTTGCCGACCGCGACCCCGTGACACGCGAAAACCGTTTCGGAGGCCTTGACCTCGTGCGTCTGGCTATTCCGCGCCGCACGTACACCGACAACCATATGGCCGTAATAGCTGCCGCTCTTAAGAATGTGTACGATCGCCGCGACGAAATCAAGCGTGGCGTACGCATAGTCTGGGAAGCAGAGCTGATGCGCCACTTCACAGTACAGCTCGAAAGACTTTAATAACACCTTTAAATATACAGAAAGCGGCTTTGGCTACATAATTATTGCCAAAGCCGCTTCTTTCAATACGAATATATCGTACCGTTGCTGTCAATGCCTTCAATGCTGATACGTATGTTGCGGCATGAAGAATTGTTGAAAAAATCTATACCGACTTTCCCTTCAGAATCCGTAATCACTGCCGGATTCCAATATAGGGTGCGCCGTAAGTCAGGATTTTCCAAAAGAGCGTCATTGTCGATATTATAAAACTCATCCGGCACTGTGTATCCCTCTATAGTCTGATAACGTGTACCTCGGCTCACAGGGCTTCTACGTTCGGGAAATGTCTCTATTAGCACGGCACAACCATATTTTTGGTCAATATTAAACAAGTTATATTTAATTGGATCGGCATATCTAAGCATCGTACCGGCATCCTCTGTGATATAGATGGACTTTATGGATTCAGGATAAAGGTAAGTATAATTCAAAGCATCCTTTTCAGTAGTACGCTCATAATCTATTACGAAAAGAGGCGACTTATTTTTGTACATAAGTTTCTCTATGCTACCATTGTACCGTTTGTGAAAATTGGGATTGATACTTTTAAGCACCTCAAACAGATCTTTACTTACAATCTCTCCCCGATCGATCAAATCACTGATTTCCTCCTGTAAATCGTAATATATTAGTGCTTTCGATCGAGCTTTGTAAATTTCCGCTTCTCTGTTGTGCTTTCCCTTAACCTCCACCTCGTTGAGCTTTACAGCACTCGAAGCAAGGTATTCGTCGATTGAGGTATCGCTGTTATTTATTGTGTCGTTGTCGATTATATCCGTAGTAATGATCATATTAGTATCCACATAATTATCTACCACCATTTCCGCCCGTTCGTATTTTCGTGGTGCCGGAGAGAAAAGCCTGTCCAAAATCACACGATGATCCTTCTTTTTGCCATTTTCAGTGACTGACATAATTAAAGACCACTTTCCGTTCAAATCATAACTAATGCGAAACCTCCCGCAGCTGTCGGTGGTAAGACAGTCAGAAAAAATCTGTTTTAACGAATCCGGTGCGTTCACCTCCGAAATCATAACCGAAACGTCGACATTAGCTTTTGGATGACTTCGTACAAAGGACACCACCTGTCCCTCCAAGTCAATGGCATTCTCAGGCTTATATTGGAGATTAATCGGTTTTACATTTGCCATTTCTTCCCAAGAGTAGCACCGCCAGCCCGAAACCATCATCAGCAGATCAAGGTTACGAGCGCATACATCAGAGTCGCTGCGGAAATATTGCATCGGATTGCGTACGTATCCCTTAATGTCTGACATCAGCAGTAGGTCAGAAAGCAATGCTCCTTGATAGTCAACTGCATCATCGCCGTCAGTCACCGAAACCGACAAAGGCAGCATAGCCGCCGGATTGCCATTGCTTTCGGTAGCAGAAATGTCAAGAATAAGTTTTCCTTTTGGATCATCTTCAAATTTGTCCAAAGTAGCCTCTATCTTTCCATATCCCCCATTGTTGACAAATATCATTCTTTCTGCCAAAGTCTGCCCGTCGTGACCGAATATAGATATTATCGATACCCCCGACGGCATATTCCGGCTACTCAGCTTGAGTGTCCGTTCGTTATTCAGACTTACAAAAGAATACGACCATAGTCCGCCCCTCGAACTTAATGCCATACCTGCCACATCGGCAGCCCCGGATTCTTTCTTGGGTCGTATAGTTATAAAAATACTGTCAGGATTAGAATAATTGTCTACACTCAATCCCACCCCACTCTCTCGCACCTTAGGCAACTTGAATTTATGCTCACCCTTTACATTGCCGGAATTGAGGATAGCCTTGTAATCACCTTGCATCTCAGGTGTAATTTCAAAATATCCTCGCCCCTCGTGTAGCGTATGTATTTCCGCTATAGTATCACCGGATGACTCATCCACTACTATGCCGCTCGCTTCAATTGGCATACCGCTACGACCTGTTATCTCAAACGCAACTTTAGTAGGGATACCGACAATCAGACTACCCCCTTCAGGGAAAAATCTCATGGACAAATTAGGTCCCGATTTAGTGTTGGGGCGAGTGCCGGGATACCTCGATATGCTGCGCGTCATTTTCTTTACTGAAAAATCTCCCTCTTTTTTTGGAGCTTCAAATACGGGTATTGTGCGGGAAAATACTGCGGCATCACCGAAATTCAACATATATTTAGTGTAAGCCCTTATTTCATAAAATCCTGAATAGAATGGCAGATGATCAAGACTAAACGCTCCATGGCATCTACCATCCTCTATTTTAAGTGTCTGTTTGGCAATGACTTCTCCGCGAGGACTCAACAACTCAACATACAGGGTATTGCTCAACGGCGTTGGCGCATTGGTAATACCGTCGACTACATAACACTGAAACCATATCTTGTCTCCTTTAAAATAGCCTGTATTATCCAGATGCACTGACACCTTTTCAGGAGGCATCCTTTCAGTAAACAAAGTCGCTTGATCGATCAATTCTCTCAACACTACCCCTATGCTATCATTAGATGCCGAGATCGCATAATTGAAGGAAGAAAGAGTTAATAATGTAGAGAGTATTACCCTCAGGACTTTATTCAGCAACATAACGGATAAAATATTTATTGATTAATTTCCCTTGACGCATCCCTATATTGAGTAGGCGACATGTCATATCGCTCCTTGAATACTCTCTGGAGTGTGCGAGCAGTGCCGAATCATAGCATGGCAGCTATTCTGGAGTCGGATACTGAAGTATTCATTAATGTCTTATGTTTATGGTGCAAAGATAACAAAACTTAGGTAAAGCTACAAAATTTCGTAATAAAAACTACGATAAATCAACATGCTATTATCAACGCAATTGCACAAAACTGCTGCGCCTTGCGAGCATACGTCTCCATCGTGTATTAATACTAAAATCAGGACTTTGCGTTAGTTTGATTCAGTTCTTCGCGAAGGAATAAGGCTGTAGGCGAAGAAGTGGCAGCAACCTCTTCCGGCGTACCGACGGCTATTATTTCGCCACCGTTACGTCCTCCGCCCGGACCCATGTCGACGATGTAATCCGCACACTTCAGCACATCGAGATTATGCTCTATTACAAGCACCGTGTTGCCCTTTTCGACAAGACGATTTAGAATACCCAACAATGTGTTGATATCCTCGAAATGCAGGCCGGTAGTAGGTTCATCGAGTATGAACAATGTCTTACCCGTATCTTTCTTTGCCAACTCAGTGGCAAGCTTCACACGCTGATTTTCACCGCCCGAAAGAGTAGACGAAGGTTGCCCGAGCTTAATATATCCTAATCCTATGTCCTGAAGCACCTTAATCTTCTTCAGAATATTTGGAATGCCCGAGAAAAAATCTACCGCCTGATTGATGGTCATATCAAGCACGTCAGAAATCGACTTACCTTTGAATCGCACTTCAAGCGTCTCACGATTGTAGCGCTTGCCCGAGCATACTTCGCAAGGCACCAGCACATCAGGGAGGAAATTCATCTCGATAGTCTTGTAGCCGTTGCCCTTGCATGCCTCGCATCTTCCACCCGCTATATTAAAAGAGAATCGTCCGGGCTTGTAGCCGCGAATCTTAGCCTCAGGCAAATTTACAAAAAGATTTCTGATATCCGTAAACACGCCGGTATATGTGGCAGGATTTGAGCGCGGCGATTTACCCAGCGGTGACTGATCTACCGTGACAACCTTATCAATATTCTCCACACCTTTGATATTTTTATACGGAAGAGGCTCCTGCAGAGATCGGAAAAAATGTTTACTCAGTATATGCTGAAGAGTGCCATTTACAAGTGATGACTTACCGCTACCCGAGACTCCGGAAACACAGGTAAAGGTGCCCAGAGGTAATGAAAAATTCACATTTTTCAAATTATGTCCTGTGCAACCTTCTATTTCGAGTGTTTTGCCGTTGCCTTTACGTCGTATTTCAGGAATAGCGATCTTTTTCTTTCCATTGAGATAAGAAGCTGTAAGGGTGTCTGTTTTCAGCATCTGTTTTGGAGATCCGGCAAACACCACATTACCGCCCTTGCGTCCTGCTCCCGGACCTATATCCACCACATAGTCGGCATCAAGCATTATATCTTTATCATGCTCCACCACTATTATAGAGTTCTGGGCGTCGCGCAAACGCTTAAGCGAATCTATCAGCCTACGATTATCACGCTGGTGTAGTCCGATACTCGGTTCGTCAAGAATATAAAGTACATTTACCAACTCGCTACCAAGCTGTGTAGCAAGGCGTATGCGCTGGCTTTCGCCACCCGACAACGTGGCAGAGTTACGGCTTAGTTGCAGATAATCAAGACCGACATCGACAAGGAAGCTAAGTCGATGGCTTATCTCCTTCATTATCTCAGTGGCAATGGTGCGCTGTGTGGGCGACAGCTTGTCAAGTATGGTCTGCGACCACTCGTACAGGGCATCAATATCCATACGGGCAAGTTCGGCGATATTCTTACCGTCGATAAAGAAATGGCGCGCCTCAAGGTTGATACGGTCGCCTCCACATTCGGGACATACCATACGTGAATAGAACTGGCCACTCCATTTGTTGGCTGCCCAACCTGCATCCTCAGACTGCTGCAACTCAATATACTTTACAAGCCCTTCATATTGTGAAAAATAATTGCTGGCTGAATTATTATCAATACTTAGTCGTTCAGTTGTGCCATAAAGTATATCCGATATGGCTTCCTCAGGCAGATCACGAATAGGCGTGCGCACAGTGCACCCGTATTTCTTGCATATAGCGTCAATCTGCCAAAAAATCATGCTTTCCTTATACTTACCCAAAGGGACTATACCGCCTCTATAAATAGAAAGGGATGGATCAGGGATGACCTTCTCTTTATCCACCTGATCGACATATCCCAATCCTTTGCAGCACGGGCATGCCCCAAGCGGCGAATTGAAAGAGAAGTTGTGAGGCGCAGGTTCTCGGTAAGAGAGGCCTGTCTCGGGATCCATCAGCATCAGACTATAATGATATATACGGTCATCATCGTCGGAATCGAGCACAAGGAGCTGCTTATCGCCCTGCCGCAAAGCATTGCTTACAGTGTCGCGCAGACGTTCGTCGCCATTGCCGTTAACCTTCAGACGATCGATAACAAGCTCGATATCGTGGTTTTTATACCTGTCAAGCTTCATGCCATAGGTTATCTCCCTGATTTGACCGTCCACCCTCACATTGAGAAATCCCTTTTTGCGCAAATTCTCAAAGAGTTCCTTATAGTGTCCCTTGCGGTTTTTCACCAACGGAGCGAGAATCTGGATTTTCTTACCGAGAAATTTCTCATTGATAAGGCTTACGATTTTCTCCTCAGTATATTTTATCATAGGCTGCCCCGAAATATAGCTGCGAGCCTCTCCTATTCGCGCATAAAGCAATCGAAGGAAGTCGTAGATTTCAGTAGTAGTGCCTATGGTGCTTCGCGGATTGCGATTGATAGTCTTCTGCTCTATTGCGATTACCGGACTAAGCCCTGAAATCTTGTCAACATCAGGACGCTCAAGATTGCCGAGCATATTGCGAGCGTAGGACGAAAAGGTCTCTATATACCGCCGTTGGCCTTCGGCATAAATAGTGTCGAAGGCTAATGACGACTTGCCGCTGCCGCTCAATCCTGTGATTACAGTGAGCTTATTGTGCGGTATGTCTATATCTATGTTTTTTAAATTATGCACTCTTGCCCCGATTACCGACAGGGCTTCAGAAGTAGCAGTATTTTGTTTTGCCATTTGCTTTGATTACTTTTTTACCGGAAATATCAACAATAAAAATCGAAGATTATCGAAGTACATCGACAATCTTCAATTAATTAAAAGTGTTGGGCTGCCTTTACATCACCCAATTTTGATTGTAGACTGTTTTTTCCTGTTTGCTGCGAGAAAGAGAGTCTTTTGTCGGTATCTTCACAATGTATTCCTTGCCCTTTGCGTTTGTGAGCTTCTTGGCGCGTATCCAAGGATTCGCTTCCACAAGCTGGGCATATGTTATGCCGTATTGGTTAGCCCAGTTGGGCCAGTCTGCCACCGGGCCGTTGACTATTACTTCCTTATACTTCACCGGCTGGTAAAGCTGATCAGCCTTAAGATTGAAACCGAAAGCCTTTGGCTGCTCCATAATAGCCTTCATAGCTAAAATACGGAATACATATCTTGAAGTCTCGCTTACAAGATAGAGGTCAAACGAGGTGTCTACCCCCTGAGCGTTGAGTTCTTTGTTAATACGGCCGGTGCCTCCGTTGAACGATGCCATAGCCGATTCCCAGTTTCCATATCTGTCATAAGCCGATTTCAGGAATTTGCAAGCCGCCTGAGTCTCTTTCTCTATATTATAGCGTTCGTCAATCTCATCTGACACCTCAAGACCATACTGCTCTGCTGTGGCGGCCATGAATTGCCATATGCCGGCGGCCTTTGCCGAAGACAGCGCGCGCTGGTCAAGGTTGCTCTCTATGCATGCAAGATATATCAGGTCTTCGGGCATACCGTTAGCCTTAAGGATTGGAGCTATCACGGGGAATAGCTTGTTGGCGCGTTTTAGAATGAGAAGCGTATTGCCGTGAGTGTAGACCATTGCGGTAAGCTCTCTATCAAAACGCTCCCACATATCCGTGCGGTCAAGATCCACTTTTTTGCCGCAAAGAGTGGCGGATGACGGTGTATCCGGATTTATCACTTGTCCGAAAGGCACTGACGAAGACTGAGAAGAGGATTCGGTGGTGAGCATAAATCCGAAAGCCGCAATGCCTACGGTGAGTGCCGAAAGAATAGTAGTAAGGGTATGTCTCATAGTCATTTTTATCATATTCTAAATTGTTAATAAATCGGTCATCATTCCGGGGCAACAGAACTTGTGCCTTTTTCGGAGTTAATAATATTAATATCGCCGCTGAGGTTGTACTTACGTCCATCCGAGCCTCGGGCCTTTATAACATAGAAATAAGCTCCTGTGGGCACGATCTTGCCTTTGTACTTGCCATCCCATCCTTGGGCCGGATTAGTGAAACTAATCATCTCCTGTCCCCACCGATTGAATATATGGCATTCAAAGTCGATAATCGATTTATAGCTCACTCTCCATTCGTCGTTTACGCCGTCGCCGTTTGGCGAAAAGGCGTTGGGGCAAAGCAAGTCAGAGTCGCCGATATATATATCATATGTCTCGCCTACGTATTCGCAAGTACCGGCTGCGTTATTGGCAACAAAACGCACGTATGTGTTCCCGTTATGGCGAAAAGTATAATCGAAATCCAACTGCTGAAATCTGTCGGTAATCACCTCAAACTCGGGATCTGTAGCCATCTGCCACTCACGGAAAATAGCGGCGTCCGACACAGCGGCTGAAAAATGCACTTCCGCCGGAGCTGATCCGCCAAGCGTACTGTCGTCTATCTTTTGTTCGTTGTCGGCATCGCGTTGCTCTTGTTCGGTGGTAGTCTGCGCGTCCACGGCAATAGCATCGTAGGTTGGCGTGGAGATTTCAAGTTCGCGCCCCCACTCTTTCAGGAAACGGTCGCCCGAAAGAGTAAAATGGGTGTCGCACAATGGTGCGAACACTCCTATGGTTGCATCGATGTATTCAAATGTCTGCGAAGCGTCCACCTGATCGTATGCCATAGTCTCCTCATTGTACTTCAATGTACGGTAGTCCACCACAATTTCGCGACTCAGCTCTTTTGGGACACCTGTTATGGAGAAATATGGTATGCGTCCTGCATAGCCGGTAAACGAGAGCCTGGCACGGTCGCATTCTTGCTCGTCAGAAATCGAAAGATTGTCGAATCGCGCATGATGGTTGGCGTAGTTCACCACCCAAAAATAATATCGGTCCGTTCCGTCTTCCACGATGTATCCGCAGTCCTGCTTACCAATGGCAACCGAGGTATTCGCACCATCCGAGTCGAACGAGATTTCCTGGGCGTGTCCGCCGCCAAGATCGGCATATTGCAGCCATGCCACCTTTCCGCCTTTCGACTTGTAGGTTGCAGTGACTCCGTCAGTGTCGTATATCACATAAATGTTGTTAAGACCTGTGGAGGCCTCCGGCTTAATACTAATCACTTTATCCGAAGAACCTTTAAAAGTCACCTGCGCGTCTAATTTCGGCGAAATTAGACACAAAAGGCAAAGCAGAAGTATGTACACGTAATTGCCGTTCATTGCTTTGAATCGTTTATGAAGCAAACATCTTACAAATGTACGCAAAAATCGTGTCAAAATTATATTAAGGTCAATAAGTTTAACTCAAATTAAAGATTATTTAAAATTTTAGGTGCTAAAACGAAAAAAAGATAGTAACTTTGCATCGAAAATTGGTAATAAACGTATCAAATCATTATGAAAAAAGGCTTCGACAACGATAAATATCTATCAATACAATCGCAGCACATAAAGGAGCGTATCTCGAAATTCGGCGACAAGCTGTATCTGGAGTTTGGAGGCAAGCTATTTGACGACTACCACGCAAGCCGCGTGTTTCCCGGCTTCCAGCCCGACAGCAAACTTCGCATGCTCCTTCAGCTTAAAGACGACGCTGAGATAGTGATGGTAATCAGTGCATTGGACATAGAGCAGAAAAAGATGCGCACCGACCTGGGCATTTCTTATGAGGACGACTTGCTGCGTCTGCGTAAGGAGTTCCTCGACCGCGGTCTGTATGTTAGCTCGGTGGTAATCACTCACTTCAATGGACAGAAAAGCAGCGACCGCTATCGCGAACGTCTTGAAAAGCTGGGTATAAACGTGTACTATCACTATCTAATCGAAGGCTATCCCACCAACATCGACCTGATTGACTCTGATGAGGGATTCGGACGTAATGATTTTGTTAAAACCACGCGTCCGCTTGTCGTTGTGACCGCCCCTGGCCCCGGAAGCGGCAAAATGGCTGTGTGCCTTTCCCAACTCTACAATGAGAATCGCCGAGGTGTTAAGGCAGGCTACGCAAAATTCGAGACTTTCCCGGTATGGAATCTGCCTCTCAAGCATCCCGTGAATGTGGCTTACGAAGCCGCCACCGCCGACCTCAATGATGTGAATATGATTGACCATTTCCATCTTGACGCATATGGAGTAACTACGGTCAACTACAACCGCGATATCGAGATTTTCCCGGTGCTTAACGCTATTTTCGAGGGTATTTATGGGCAAAGCCCCTACAAATCGCCGACGGATATGGGTGTAAATATGGCGGGCTATTGCATAAGCGACGATGCCGTGTGCAGCGAAGCTTCGCTTCAAGAAATAATACGCAGATATTATGCGGCTCTCTGCGCTTCGGCTATGGGCAGAGGCACTGACGCTGAAGTGAATAAGATAAAGCTGCTTATGCGCCAAATGAAGATATCGACATCCGACAGAGCCACCACTGTGGCAGCACGGCGCATGGCCGACGAGCGCGGAGGCAGCGGAGCCGCTGTTGAGCTGGCTGACGGCACTATGATCACTTCTCATTCGTCAGACCTTCTCGGAGTGAGCGCGGCCCTGATATTAAACGCAACGAAACACTTAGCCAACATCCCCCACAACGAGAAGCTGATACCGCAGCGCATGATCGAGCCTATACAGATGATGAAGACTTCAATGCTCCACGGCAAAAACCCGCGTCTGCATACCGACGAAGTGCTGGTGGCTCTCGCTGTACTGAGCGAGACAGATGATAAATGCCGTCGTGCTCTTGACGCTCTGCCCCAGCTCGACGGATGCCAGATACATGTCACAGGCATGCTCAGCGAGGTTGACCAAAAGATATTCAAGAAACTCGGATGCGAGGTCACTTTCGACCCAGTACACAAATGAAAAGAGCTTGTACTCCCCTACTCTAACGAAAATTTTGACAATTCAAAAGCATTCGGCAAAAATCCGGATGCTTTTGAATTTAATGAAAGTTAAATTTCATAGGAAGGCACTGAAACTCGGGAATAAATTGTTGTATATTCCAAAGAAAATTGCTACCTTTGCACAACACCTAAAACGTACACGCATGAAGATATCAAGACACATATTAGCGTTAAGCATTGGAGCTGCCCTTTTGGCAGTGCCCGCAGCTGCGCAGGCCGAAGATACCACTGCGAAAGAGGCCATAGAGCAAGAGACTCCCACAGTGAAAGCTCAGCCAGGCGGCATTGTGATTGAAGTGTGCGATCAGGAGGGGACACATGTAATGATTTACGCTCTCACTGGCCAAGTGGTGAAGCAATTCGACGTGCCGCAGGGCTCTACGGTAGTTGACCTCCCCACCGGCTACTATATAGTGCGTATTGGCCAAACCACAAAAAAGGTGGCGGTAAAATGACATGTGACTACCTGCAAAGGCAATCCATGAGACACTATCATCCACGCATCAGCTTTAATGCTACATTATCAACGAATTTTATATTATCCCGAATTAGAAAGCGGGATAACTGTTTTTGTGTAAAAACCACAATTCCATACTTACTATAAATGTCAATTACCGGTAAATTTACAGCAGCTGTAATAGCTACAGCTTTACTATTGGGCCCATCTGTATTTGCTCAGAACGTTGATGCTAAATACAAGGATTTTCCAACTTACGCAGCCTCCGACCTTGAGCTCGTGGTAGATGCCAACGGTACACACTTCTCGCTGTGGAGCCCTGAAGCTGAAGCCGCAGAGGTGCTTCTTTACAACTCAGGACGCAACACACCGTCGTACCAGACTCTACCGATGACCAAAGGAAGCAACGGCGTGTGGCGCGCGGCGGTAGCCGAGCAGCTTTACGGCAAATACTACACCTTCCGCATAAAATATGACGGAAAATGGCTCGCCGAAACTCCCGGTGTATGGGCTAAGGCTGTGGGGGCAAACGGCCAGCGCGCAGCTATCATTAATCTGGACAACACCGACCCTGATGGATGGGCAACTGATAAAGGTCCCGAACTAAAAAATCTGACTGACGCTGTGATCTACGAAATGCATCACCGCGACTTTTCAATTGATCCATCGTCGGGCATAGCCAACAAGGGCAAATTCCTGGCTCTTACCGAGCAACAGACAAAAAGCGTTCTTGGCGACAAGACGGGCATCGACCACCTGAAAGAACTCGGCATCACACATGTGCATATTCTCCCGTCCTACGACTACAATTCAGTAGACGAAACCAATCTGCCGGCCAACCAGTATAATTGGGGATATGACCCTTTCAACTACAATGCGCCCGAAGGCTCATACTCCACTAATCCATCTGACCCGTCAACACGCATTAGGGAAATGAAAGAGATGGTGAAGTCATTGCATGATGCGGGCATCGGTGTGATAATGGACGTGGTGTACAACCATACAGCCAATAACGACGACTCTAACTTCTCGCTCACCGCTCCGGGCTACTACTATCGCCACCGTCCAGACGGCACATACTCAGATGCCTCCGGCTGCGGCAATGAGACGGCATCAGAGCGCCAGCAGATGCGCAATTTTATCATCAACTCCACCAAATATTGGGCTGACGAATACCATATCGACGGTTTCCGCTTCGATTTGATGGCCATACATGATATAGAGACGATGAATCAAGTGGCTGCCGAACTCAAAAAAATAA
>CAZJKZ010000059.1:0-17362 GCA_964546885.1 uncultured Bacteroides sp. | reverse complement strand
TTTCCCTTGTAGAATCCGCCTGGATAGGCGGTAATGAGGGGGTGGCAATTGGTTTAGCGTGATTTGAAGCGGGGATTTCATTCTTTACAGCTGATTTACGGCTTATAGCTTTTGGAGTGGTGGATGCAGATGCTCGATTTTTGGCTACACTCGGCTTTTTTGCCTGTTTACTCTTGCTGTTCTTATTATTCTTACTCTTTTTATCGGATTTGTTAGTTTCCTTTTTATCCATGGCACTATACTGCTTCACTGGCTCCTTCTCTGAGCGAACCAAAGCCTTTACTTTATCCCTATAGGCCGGTATCATGCCAGCGTGATGAAAATGCTTTGCAAAATAATTCATTGACAAATCACATATCACCACTCCCTGGGAGGATGACGCATGGACCATTTTATTTTCTCCCACATAAAGCCCTACATGGTCGATTGTCCCTTTAGACGCAAAAAACACAAGGTCGCCTGGAATCAGCTCATCCTTTTTTATGGTGCGACAGAAGGTGCCTTGGTCTCTTGACACACGCGGTATATCAATATCAAGGCTGTTTTTAAATATTGTCATCACGAAGCCGGAACAGTCAGCGCCCTTCTTCGACGTACCTCCATATTTATAAGGTGTGCCCAGCCAGCTGTAGGCCTCGTCCATCAGCTGCTGAGTGCATTTGTTAGCAGCTTTGCCCTCAAGTGCCACCGGTTTTTCCTTCGTGGCAGGACGGCGTGTGGTCGGCTTCTGCGAATGGCAGCCTGTCATTATAGCCGCTATAACTATTATTAATATTAATCTCAATGATTTCATCAGCGATTGTATTACTCGTATTTTTCTGCAAAAATACAACAAAAACACGGTATTTGCAACCATTTGGCAGGGCACCGCATCAAAATTTGGCTAGATATCTACCGACCCGGGGATTTGTCTGTTATAGGAATGGCTGCAGAGAAAGTAATCACGAATTTTAGCTAAAAACTTGAAAAAGCGGCGAAAATTGTCAATTTTGCTTTGAAAAAGCGGCAAAAAATACTAATTTTGCTTTGAAAAAGCGGCAGTAATACTAGCTCGTTGATACTATTACGTTGAATATGAGATAAAATGTGTGAAATTAATGGATATGCTTTACCGAAAAATCAATCATTACATTGACGACTTCTATAAGACTTCTAAAAATGCTTTGTTATTAACTGGTGCGCGACAGACAGGTAAGACGTTTTCAGCTCGACTTTTGGGCAAAACATTCAATAATTTCATAGAACTTAACTTTATCGAGCATCCTGAAATGGTGAATATATTCAAGGATGTTACTTCAGCTGATGAAATTTTACTGAGATTGTCTGCAATTACTCCCTCGCCTATGGTCCCGGGAGAAACACTCGTGTTCTTTGATGAGGTACAGGAATGTGATAACCTTATTACAGCGATAAAATTTCTTGTAGATGATGGTAGGTACAGATACATATTGAGCGGTTCACTGCTTGGTGTCGAACTTAAAGATATAAAATCTGAGCCGGTCGGATATATGGGCATAAAGGAAATGTTCCCTTTGGATTTTGAGGAGTTTATCATTAATTTGGGGATTTCTGAAGCTGTGATCTTAAATATTTGCGAATGTTGGGAACAGCGTAAAAGTGTTGACAATATTGTTCATGAAAAATTGATGAAACTCTTTAGGCTTTATTTGATTACCGGAGGTATGCCGGCTGCTGTGGCAGAATATAAAGAATCCAACAATATAAATATTGTAATGCGTGTCCAACAAGATATAATAGCGCTCTATCGTAAGGATATTTCTAAATATGCGCAGAAAGACAAATTGAAAATCAAAGAAATTTTTGATTTGATACCATCAGAACTTGATGCGAAAAACAAAAGATTCATACTGAAGAATCTGAATGAACATGCCAAATACGAGCGATACGAAAATAGTTTTTTATGGCTTAAAGACGCTGGAGTGGCTATACCGGTATATAATGTAGCAGAGCCTAAGATGCCACTCAAATTATCAGAGACACGAAATTTATTCAAGTTATTCAGCAATGATGTGGGACTTTTGGCAGCGCAATATGCTGATGGTATTCAGTTGAAAATTCTTACAGGTGATTCATCGATAAATATTGGATCCGTGTATGAGAACTTTGTGGCTGAAGAGCTTTTGACGCACGGAATTTCACCCTATTATTATAATAATAAACGAAGAGGTGAAATCGATTTTGTAATCTCCATTGGCGATAAAATTATTCCAATAGAGGTGAAATCCGGCAAAGACTACACACACCATGCTGCCTTGAATAACCTGATGTCAGACTATCCCGGCAGCCGATATGATGCAATAGTATTGTGTAACGGAAATGTAGAGGTTTCTGAAAACATAACATATGTACCTATCTATATGCTTATGTTTATTAAGCCACAGGAATCTAATATAGGTGTATATAAAATAGATTTGACAGGATTGATCTAAATAATTGTTCAATTACATAACAATACACACCAAGTACAGTAGCAGGAATTTTGTAGGGGTATAAAACCATTTGGGTTGCAAGTCGTTTTAATTGTAGAATGTCCTTGCCATGGTGGCAGGACCGGAAATAATGACGCAACTATTTTAACAATGAGAAACCACAATTCGCTAACTTTTACTATTCTTGCCGTCGTGGCGCTCTTTTTATCGTCATGTCGCCATAAGGATCTGTATATGGACGAGGCCATGTCGTCGCGCCTTCAGGTGGTGTTTGATTGGACAAATGCCCCCGACGCTACACCCGAATCAATGGCTTTGTATCTTTACGACGAGACAGGGAGCGCTCCTCTGCGATATATTTTTGATAATCAGTTCGGAGGAGAAATAAAAGCTCCGTTTGGCACGCATCATGCAATATATATGAATGCTGACAATACAGATTGGGCAAGGATGAGGAACGCCTCAAATATAGAGTCGCTTGTGATTTACACAATGGACGCTGAAGACCTCAGGGAGCAAAATCTGGAAACCGCAACTGTGCCTCGCGCACGCGGAGCCGAGAGCGAACGTATGGCAGCCACTCCGTCAATGATGTGGGGCAATCGCACAAATAATTTAGTGGTGGCGCCGCATACAGGCACACAGACAATCACGCTGTATCCCCAAGAAGTGGCGTGCCACTACATAGTGGACGTGTACGATGTGGAAAATCTCGATGGAATAATGTCAACATCGATTGACGCTACTTTGTCGGGTATGGCCGAAGGATATTGTTACGGCACGCAGAACTCTACTGATACGCCGGTCACTATGTCGTTCTCGCTCGACAGCGATGTTGCGAATAGCAGTCTGCATGGCGAATTTCTGACTTTTGGAGAATGTACGAATACCACTGCGCAACACTTTCTTACCATATATATGATATTGACAGATGGCAGCCGTTGGTGGAAATCGTTTGACGTAACCGATCAGGTGACTAATGCTCCCGATCCTACACATGTGCATATTATAGTACGCGGTTTGCCTCTTCCCGAGCCTCCGTCCACACCCGGCGCAATGATTAAACCTAATGTCAACGAGTGGGAGGAAGTGCATATAGGCATGCAGATGTGATGTGCAGTCAGTCTCAAAAAAATAATAGATTATTTATTTTTCCACCAAACAATCCGGGCAGTTCAGCCGTTTTATATATGAAAAATCTGTAACAGGTTTTACTTTTTAGTAGTCTCTGCCACAAATGTTTCGACTATAATAATTAGAATTATTAATAAAAAATTAAATTAAAATATTATGAAACGTACACAATTATTCTTTGCAGCAATTACCGCTCTTACTCTTGCATCATGTGCTGAAGACGAACCCCTAAGTGTAAGATCAAGCGACGAAGCAATAGCCTTTAGATCCGGTATCGCAACGCGTGCCACTGAGACTACTAACGCCAATATTAGTTCGATTTATGTGACAGCATTTGAAGGTACAAATCCTTATTTTGATAATGTAAATTTCTTAAAAGGATCAGACTCATTCTTTAATTCAACCACAAAATATAGTTGGTTGGAAAACTCAGACACTCTCAAATTTTTTTCCTACGCGCCCTCTATGGACGAGCTTGGTGCTGATATTACCATTCCTACCGGAGAAGCAAATCTGAAGCTTGAAAATTTCTCAGTACCTGAATCAATCGCCGACCAAGTCGACTTTATTACCGCTAATGCATCGGGTACAAAGAAGGATAATGAAACATCAGGTGTAGAGCTTACATTTGACCACAGATTGTCTCAGATAGAGCTTAGAGCAAAATCAGAAAATCCTACATACACAATTAAAGTGACAGGTGCGAGAATCGGTCGAGTACAATACACAGGTACATTCGATTTTGCTACCAAGGAATGGACCCTCGACGATTGGCATGACACTGCAATATACGATGTAACATGTGATGAAATCACATTGAATGAAGAACCGCAGTCTATAATGGGTACTACCGGTAATGCAATGCTTATGCCGCAGACCTTGACCCCTTGGAGTCCTGTAAATGATCCTGATAATGTGGCTCGTGAAGCATATCTTAGTGTCCTTGTTCAAGTAACACGTACCGACAACGGATTCCAGATATATCCTTTCCCTAATGACACAAAGAAGGATGACAATGGTAACGCGCGTAAATATGCATGGGCTTCAATCCCATTGTCGGGCACATGGGAGCAAGGCAAGAAATATGTGTACACTCTTGACTTTACTTACGGAGCCGGTAATGTTGACCCCGATGATCCTACCCCCGGCGAACCAGTAATTGGCGGCGATATCAAGTTTACGGTAGATGTAAACAATTGGGTGGAGACAGATGGTCAGACAATCCCGATGAACGCTGTAGTGAAAAAGTAAATTTAAGTATATAAGAATATACAAGTCAGGAGCCGCCAGCTGGCGGCTCCTGACTTGTATACCTTAATCGTCAAGACTCATAGTAGGAGAGTAGTGGAGATTGTCGACAGCTTCACCTGTTTTCGGATCGACGAGAGCAAATGTCCACATCCATTTGTTAAGACGTATACCGTCGGTTGCGACATAAGGCAGTTTTACCAATACTTTGTTCCATCCTTTTTTTAGAGTTAGAGGTATCGGCTTTCGGGCTGAAAGATTCTCATTCAACAGCAACTTTTCGTTATCTATATTTACGCCTGAATTGTCCCATACGGGAGGGAGAATTTCATAGTCGTTTAGCCATATACGAGAGCCTTTTCTATCCCATTTTCCGGCGTCAGGAGCTATATCTTTCTCAGATCTGCTGTAATTTTGGAATTCAATCAATCCGTCTACATTTTGGTCCTCGGGCGAATATATATATGTATAGGCATAGGCAGTACGGTTGAGAGGTGCATTTCCGTATAGTCCTGGCACAATTCCGCCCCATGTGTGTCGCAGATATGTGCCGCCGCCTGTCACGGGGGTCACTGTCCATGTAGGATTATCGAGTCCATGCTCAGGCGCAAACACTGCGTTAGGGTCACCGTTGTTATCAAACATTTCGGTTACGTACCAATGCATATTTGTCTGCTTGACATAAGGAATGGGCTCTTCTTTAAGAGTCAATGCCTTATGCTTAAGGAATCGTTTCTCCCAATCGGCGAACTCATCGTATTCCTCTCCGGAATTAGGAAGAATGACGCCACCGGTCTCTATATATTGCTTCCCGCCGCCATTCCACGCGCGTTCGGCTGATGCAAGCGCACTTGCATAAAAGTTGTTCTGGTTGATGATTTCCTTTTCGTCAGGAAGTTTGCGATCGTTCCATATTGCGGTGATTGTGCCCGCTACATCGTCAGTGCCTTGCGGTTCATAATAAATGGAACTTTTGTAAATACCTACAATATCTGCAAATGTATCGAAATGATTGATGTAATTGTATCTGCAGTCAATATTCGGCTTGCCGGGAATTCCCTTGCCTGCAGTGCCCCACATCTGGGTCATATCGAAATCGAGATCATTTAAATTAACTTTCATTATAGGATTCCAGCCTATTACTTTCTTACCTAATGAATGTAATTTATCTATCATTGTCGGTAAAAATGTTGTGTCGGTAATGGCCACTTCGTCACCGCCTATATGTATATAAGGTGCGTCGGCAAATACGTCAACTACCTCTTCAAGGATGGTCTGAAGTTCAGCTTTTCCCTCGGGAGTCTGCATTTCGTGACCCATAGCGCGTACAAAGGCTTTACTATGCCCTGGCATATCGATTTCGGGTATAACGATTATGCCGTATTTCTTAGCCTCGTCCATTACTTCTCGGCATTCCTGCTGTGTATAATATTGTCCCGGGAAACGTACGATCGATGTATCAGATGTAAGTTGGGGATATGCTTTTGTCTCAAAACGCCATGCCTGATTTTCAGTCATATGCCAGTGGAATGTGTTGATTTTAAATTGACTGAGAAGTTTAAGTTCTTTTTTTAATTCATCCACAGACACAAAAGACCGACCTACATCGTGCATGACACCGCGCATTTTAAAAGCCGGCCAATCGGTGATAGCGCATGCCTCCAAGATATTAGTTTCGAGTGCGAGCTGCGCAAGAGTTTGAGCCGCACGTATCACCCCCGTAGGTGTGAGGGCATTAATGTTTATAATATTATCCTCAATATCAATAGTGTATGCCTCATCCGGATATTCGGGAAGATTGTGGTTGAAAGCTTCGGGAATTGAATCCACAATTGTCACCTTAACTTTTGCCACGGCATCAGGGACTATAGTGGCGCCTGCCTCAGCTATCACTTCGCGAAGTAATTCTGAGTTAGTCCCGTCTTCAATAGCGACATTGCGTTTAAGGTCGAAGCCTTTGTTGTCTTTTCTTTCAAGTTTCTTGACTTTTGGAAGCAAATGGTCGATTCCGGCTTTAGCCGACATAAAGCCGCATAAAGCCATTACAACCATAATTAATCGAAATGTTTTTTTCATAAAGGGAGCATTTTATTTATTTCTGCAAAGTTATGTAAAAAACACGACTTTTAGTCAAGAATTCTGCCTATTTATTTACAAATGAGAGAATATTATTATAGATTGCGATAAAATATTTATTTAGATGAAACATTAATTTGGTTAAGAATTATAAAAAAGTGTATAAAATATTTGGTAAATACAAAAAAAAGCTATTATTTTGTGGCAGAGAATTTAATAAACCATTATTTAATGCAAGCCCTCAGCTATAGGGATATGCTTAAATCAATACCAATTAATTATCAATTTTATGCGAAAAGTAATTTATTCAGCTATGGCCCTCATGACTTCATCGGTCATGCTGTCGCCCAACTTGTTGGCAAATAGCCAGCCGAGTGAGGCGATGGTGACAGCGGCACAAGCGACTCAAACAGCTTCTTGTTCGGGTACGGTTTATTTCGAGGACGGAGAGCCTGTTACCGGCGCTTCGGTATTTGTTGACGAAGGAAAAGGCGTTTCGACAAATATTGACGGAAAATTCACAATTGCAAATGTAAAGGTTGGTACCACAATCAAAATCTCTTATGTAGGATACGAAACTCAGAGCGTGGTTTGGAAAGGTGAGCCTCTTGAGGTGACACTTAAGCCCAGCACAACTTCATTTGACGAAGTCGTAGTTGTGGGTTACGGTATACAAAAGAAGGTCAATCTTACCGGTGCTGTGGCTCAGGTAAAGGGCGATGATCTTAATATACATCCGGTGGCTGATGCGGCGCAGATGCTTCAAGGCATGGTGCCGGGTCTATATGTAAGCAATAGCAATTCCGGACGTCCCGGTGGTAGTGCCACTCTCCAGCTCCGTGGTCAAGGCAACTTGTCGGGCACAGGTACTCCATATATACTTGTCGATGGTGTTGAGATGAGCCTTTCGGATGTCAATCCCTCAGATATACAAAGCATATCAGTACTTAAGGATGCAGGTGCGAGTGCTATTTACGGTGCGCGTGCCGCCTATGGTGTAGTGCTTGTCACTACCAAGCGCGGTGAATCGGGCAAAATGCGTGTTTCATATCAGGGTAGTGTAGGATGGAACTCTCCTACTAAGCTTCCCAAGATGCTCGATGGTTATGAATTTGCCAAGATGTGGAATCAAGGCTGTATAAATGCCGGTACAGCGCGTCTGTATTCAGATGAGAAGCTTGAACTTCTGCGTCAATTCCGTGACAATCCCAGCAGTGTGGATCCCTGGCAGGAACTTGCTGCAAACGCTATGATGAACCCTGCTTTTGAGAATTCAGAATCAGGTATCGGTAATACCGACTATTTTGACCTCCATTACAAAGATTGGGCATTCAAGCAGAATCACAATATCAGCGCAAGCGGTGGTAACAAAGCGGCACAGTATTATATTTCTCTCGGCTACTACGGCGAGGATGGCATTTTGCGTTATGCCGATATGGGATACAAACGCTACAACTTCGCAGCCAACATAAATTCTGAAATAACAAAATGGATGCGTGTTCGTGCAAATACTAAGTTTATGCACTCTGACACTGACACCCCCTTCGGAGCCGGCGGTATAAGCGAAGGTTTCTATCACTCTCTCGCACGTTTCCGTCCTACAGTGCACTATAAGGATCCCAACGGGCATTTCACCGAGCTTACCATGATCCCTTATCTTCAGAGCGGAACATTCACTAAGAGTAAACGTGACCGTATGAATGTCACTGTGGGTCTTGAAATCGAGCCTATAAAGGACTGGAAGATCAATGCAGATTATACTTATCGTCTCGTAGTGCTTGACCATGAAGGTCTCAACGTCGCTCCTGATATCTATGCAGCAGATGGAGAAAGAACATCAAAGGGTGTGCGCTCAGAGCTTGGCGTCGTATCAAACGGCCAGTATCTGCGTCAGGAAGCAAACACGCGCTATCAGAATTTCAGCGCCTACACCAGCTATCACCTACAGTTTGCCGATGTAAACGAATTCTCGGTAATGGCAGGTTTCCAGACCGAAGACAACAAGTACTCTTATCTACAGAACTATGTGCGCGGTCTGTATTCTACAGCTACTCCCGGCCTTAACCTCGGTTCGGATGATGTTGTGGCTAACGAGACGCGTAACGGTTGGTCAACCCGCGGTTTCTATGGCCGTATCAACTACAACTATGACGGACGCTACCTCTTAGAGGCAAACATGCGTTATGACGGCACATCACGTTTCTCTAAAAACAATCGCTGGGGTTTCTTCCCCTCTGTTTCTTTGGGCTGGAATATCGCTCAAGAGCATTTCTGGGAACCAATTTTCCCCACTGTCAACCAACTCAAGCTACGTGCTTCTTGGGGTAAAATGGGTAATCAGGCAGGGGCCGGTCTCTATACCTTCGCATCGACAATGGGCGTGACTGCAAAGGGCAGCTACTGGTTTGGCGACACGCGCAACGGTTATATCAACGCCCCCGGCGTAATTGATCCCACTGTCACTTGGGAAAAGGTAGAGAGCAAGAACCTCGGTCTTGATTTCGCGCTCCTTAACAACTCTCTTACCGGTACATTTGAAATATTCCAGCGTGACACAAAAGATATGCTCGGTCCGGGCGCTGACTATCCCGACTTCTTTGGTGCGACAGCTCCTCAGAAAAACAATGCACGCATGCGCAACCGCGGCTGGGAGCTTAGTCTTAATTGGCACGGCAGAATCACAAAGGATATCACCTATAACATAGGAGGTTCGATTTCTGATGCAACAGCAGAAGTAACTGAGTATGAGAATCCTACCTTTACTAATCCTTCCGGAAACTGGTACACAGGTAAAAAAGCGGGTGAAATATGGGGTCTTAAATCTGACGGCATCATACAGACTCAAGCAGAGGCAGACGCTTTCAATGCTCTTAATCTCAAATATCTCAATGGTGGTGTTTGGACCGTTGGCGACCACAAATACAAAGACATAAACAATGACGGCAAGATTGACCGTGGCACAAATGTTCTTGGCGATATGGGCGACTACACCATTATCGGTAACACCACTCCCCGCTATCAGTACACAATCAATGGTGGTATCCAGTGGAAAGGTCTCGCTTTAAGCCTAATGTTCCAAGGTGTAGGCAAGCGTGACTGGAATCCCGGCACAATGCCTTATTTCTGGGGCTGGGGCTCCTATGCTCAGGCCACATTCTTTGAGGAGCATCTCGACTATTGGACAGAAGAGAACACAGGCGCTTACTATCCGAAGCCTTACCTTCACACTGCAGGCGGTATCGGCACATATCAGAACCGAAACATGCAGACCTCTACACGCTATTTGCAGAGCGCAGCATACATTCGTCTGAAAAATATCACCGTAAGCTATGACCTTCCCAGAACCATACTCAACCATGTAGGTCTTCAGAAAGTACAGGTGTTCTTCACAGGCGAAAACCTGTGGACAAGTACCAAACTTGCCAAGATGTTTGATCCCGAAGCAATATTCACAAGCAACGGATACACAAGTGAAGGTGGTAAAAACTACCCCATGAACAAAGTGCTTTCTGTTGGTCTTAACATTACTCTCTAATCAGTCACAATATTATGAAAATGAAAAAAATCCTATCAATATGTCTCGCGACGGGATTGGCGCTAACATCGTGCTATGATCTTGACCGCGAACCGGAGGGCCAGCTCTCCTCTGCCAAGCCTTTCAAGACTACAGGCGAAATGAGCAGCTATATCGACCAGTTCTATCAGAGCGGTGTGCGTGCCCAGGGTTTTAGTGCAGGCGGTGGCGGCGGTATCGCCGGCAACGATGTCAACAGCGACAACCTCGCCGGACCTTCAGTAAATACACGTATCGCCGGTTCTAACTCCGTCAGCAGCGCTTCTTCTCTGAGTAACTACACATATATCCGCAATGTCAATTTCTTCCTCAACAATCTGGAAAACTGCGATGCTATCGGTAGTCCTAACTACAATCAGGCAGTGGGAGAAGGATATTATTTCCGCGCATGGTACTACTATCAGCTTTTAGTGAACTATGGCGGTGTGGCATGGGTGGATAAACCTCTTGACCCTGACTGGAGCCAAATGCAGCTTCCGCGTGAGAGCCGTCTTGTGATTGCGGATCATATACTCGCTGACCTCGATAAGGCAATCTCACTGCTGTCTGAGAAAAACAATAGTGCATCCTACCGTGTGCACCGTGATGTGGCTCGCGCACTGAAGAGTGAAGTAGCTCTATTTGAAGGCACATGGGAGAAATACCATAAAGCTGCCAATGACCCATTCTTTGATTCTCAGGTCAACGATGCCAAGATTAAAGACTACCTGACTCAGGCTGCTAATGCGGCAAAAGAGGTGATGGATCGCGGCGTATGGAAGATATATAACACAGGCAATCCCCTCAATGATTATCGCGTAATTTTCCAGACAACTGATTTGAGCAATAATCCTGAAATACTCTGGTTCAAGAAGTATGACGGTGATGAAATTGGCAACAATGTGGACCGTTATCTCAACACAGGTGGTGGTAATGTTGGCGTCACTGCTTCTCTTGTTGATGATTATCTTACCATTGACGGACGCCCGTTCGTAGGTGAGGATCGTATGGAGGCAAAAAAAGTTTGGGGTACCGAACTTCTCCCCACATTGCGTGACCCGCGTCTTGCACAGACAGTAGCTACACCCGGTCAGATCCTCCGTCCCGATCAAGGAGGTTATACTATCCCGCCGCTAACAGCGACATGGAGCTGTACTACAGGCTACTCGCTGCTTAAACATGTGCAGATTGACTATACCGGAAGCCTTGATGCTGAGTATAAGGGAGCCACTCCCGCTATCCAGTTCCGTTATGCCGACGTGCTTCTCAACTATGCTGAAGCTCTTGCCGAACTCAACGGTGCTGAAAACGCATCAAAGATTATTGAGGCTGTGAGCCCGCTTCGTCAGCGTGTAGGAATGCCGGATATGGATTTTGACCGTGAATACAACACCGATCCTTCTTATCCGTTCGCTCATCTTGACAAATACATCCAGGCTGTTCGTCGCGAGCGTCGTATCGAGAAAGCATGTGAAGGTCGTCGCCTTGAGGATATTCTCCGTTGGGCAGCCGCCGGTGATATTTTCGTTGGCAAGTGGCATCAAGGTGCGCTATATATTGGTAGTGACCTGGAGTCACAGCCTGAATACGCAAGTTTGAAGTACGATCAGGAAAGTGGAAACACCTTGTATCTCACCGGAAATCCGGGTGATACTTACCGCTATATCAATCCAACCAACAAGACTGCCTATGCTAATGGATGGCAGTTTAATCTCAATCGCGACTATTTGCTCCCGATTCAGGAACGTATGATTTCAATTACCGAAGGCCTCTGGACACAGAACCCCGGCTGGTAAATGTAAGATGCCATAAATGTCCGCCCCCTGCCAACAATAAGAATGGCAGGGGGCGGCTTTGTTAATAATCGTATAATTTACCGTTTATTACTTTTCACTTGTACAGCATTCCATTACCCACTTCTTCGCTCTTAGCCTCGCCGGCAGCGAGTTTTACTATTTCAAGGCTGAAGGGTAGTGCGGCAGCGGGTCCTTGTCCGGTGACGAGATTACCGTCAGCAACAACGTACTGGTCGAGCATATGTGCGCCTGTGGATTCGCATGCTTTCTCAAATCCGGGATAGCATGTGGCCTTGCGGTCTTTGAGTATGCCGAGTGGCGCAAGAACAACCGCCGGGGAAGCACAGATAGCTGCAATATTTCCCCCATCAGCAAAATGGGTGCGGAGCAGATTGTTGAGCGGGTCAAAATCATGCAGGTTGGTGGCTCCGGGCAGTCCGCCAGGGAGGATTAGCCAGTCAGCGTCATTGTAGTTAAGCTCTGTGTACAGAGCGTCTACTTGGAATACTACACCGTGTGCCCCAGTGACAGATTCGGTGTCTTCAATCGACACGATTACGATGTCAAGACCGGCTCTGCGCATCACGTCCACCACAGTGAGTGCCTCGAGCTCTTCAAATCCGGGAGCAAGAAAGATATAATTCTTTTTCATTGTCAGCTTGGAAAATAGTGAATAAAATATATGTTAATAACAATTGTGAAGCGAAATTGTTTAATCATGATGAATCATGTTAAATCATGATTAATCATGTTTATAGATTCCTGATTCCGTTGCATTTGGGGTAATCGCTGCATCCCCAGAATATGCGGCCTTGCATTTGACCCTTGGTTTGCGTTCGCTTGAGCATTGGTTTGCCGCATTTCGGGCACGCAGGTGCTTTAGCTTCAGCTGCTTGAAGAGTTCTTGTCTCCAGGCGTTCGGCTGTCATATTCTCGGTGAAACCGCCATGCTTTTTGAAGTATTTTAGAAGTTCCCTGAGCTGAGCTTCGAGCATCTTATTGACACGCGTGCAGAGGATCAGCATGGCATTTGCCGCTATATCCGGATTGCTATTTTCAATCCAGGGATCATACTTTGCTTTTTGCTTCAGGATATGGAGAGCTGCATCATGTAAAAGGCTGTTAGAATAGTACGGCTTATCAATCTCGATTTTCCAGACCGATTCTCTATTAGGATTTCCGATTGCCCAGATATCGGCTTTTCTACGAAGCAGAAAATTGAAAAAGTCGCCTTGTACTTCATCAAAGCTGGCGCGTGCCACATCAAGCAGTCGCATTTCAGTTTCAATTGAAGTGGAATATCGAGCTGTTCCCTCAGCAATATTTGCCACTCCGCAACGAGCAGCAAGAACCATCTGGTCATAGAGACGTTTGCATGGATCGATTTTGTAGTCTACAAAACGGTCGCAGAAGCTCTGGGTGCCAAGTTGAATTATATTGGCTAAAACCCATGAGTTGAGCACAAAATATGATTGAGAAAATTTGATGTCAACACCCATGGCAGATTCCGGTTTTTGATATTATACGCAAAGTTAACTATTATTTGCACAAACGCAAAAAGATTCGTAATTTTGTGGAGTTATAATCTATTTCCCACATAAATAAGCAAATGAAATTCGTATCTTGGAACGTCAATGGCCTTCGAGCCATCTATAAAAAAGGATTACCGGAAATTTTCAGTAATGAAGGCGCTGATTTCTTCTGTATGCAAGAGACAAAGCTGCAGGACGGACAGATTGACATATCCTTCCCCGGATATGAGAGTTATTGGAGCTACGCCGACAAGAAGGGATATTCCGGCACCGTGACGTTCGCTCGCCATAAGCCTTTGAGTGTATCCACAGGGATAGGGGTGGATGCCCACGATCATGAAGGCCGAGTCGTTATGCTTGAAATGCCTGAATTTTATTTGGTGAATGTGTATGTGCCTAATTCCCAGACCGAACTGGTGAGATTGCAATACCGTATGACTTGGGAGGACGATTTTCTTGCTTATGTGAAATCATTGGATGCAAAGAAACCTGTGGTGATTTGCGGAGATATGAATGTGGCTCATAAGGAAATCGATCTTAAAAATCCTTCAGGCAACCGTAAAAATCCCGGATTCACCGATGAAGAGCGTTCGTGCTTTACACGGCTTCTCGATAACGGATTTGTGGATACGTTCCGCCACATTAATCCGGATGTAAAAGACGCATACAGTTGGTGGAGCTATCGATATAAAGCACGTGAGAAGAATTACGGCTGGCGTATTGATTATTTCCTTATATCGGAGCGACTGCTCCCGAAATTGCAGGATGCAACTATAAAGACCGACATCATGGGGTCAGACCATTGCCCCGTGACGCTTACGCTGGATATTTAAGTCAGATGGAAAAGATACAAAAGACAAATGCGGCGCGTCTGCTCGACCGCGCAAAGATACCATACGAGCTGATACCCTACGAATACGACGAGAACGATCTTGCTGCCAACCATGTGGCCGACGCGCTCGGCGAGGATATCAACTGTGTGTTTAAAACTCTTGTACTACACGGCGATAAATGCGGCTATTTCGTGTGTGTTGTGCCGGGCAATTGCGAGGTAGACCTGAAGAAAGCTGCCAAAGCTGCCGGTGCTAAGAAAGTGGACCTTATACCTATGAAGGATCTGCTCACTATCACAGGCTACATACGAGGAGGTTGCAGCCCCGTGGGAATGAAGAAGGCGTTCCCTACATTTTTTCATACTACAGCCATTGATTTCGATGACATATATGTGAGTGCCGGACAGCGAGGGCTACAGCTAAAGGTAAATCCTCAGCAGCTTATCAATTTTGTGCGTGGTACCTTATCGGACATAGTAAAAAACGACAGTGATGAATAGCATTGGATACAGATATAGACTTACTACTTTCGGAGAGAGTCACGGGGTAGCCGTAGGCGGTGTGATCGACGGCATGCAGCCCGGAATTAAAATTGATCTTGATGAAGTACAGCATCAGCTTGATCGCCGTCGGCCCGGTCAGTCTTCTATAACTACCGCACGCAAAGAGGGCGATAAGGTAGAGATATTGTCAGGACTTTTCAACGGCGTAACTACAGGAACTCCCATAGGTTTTATTGTAAGAAACGCCGATCATCATTCGAGCGACTACGACAATTTGCGCGATGTGATGCGCCCGTCGCATGCTGATTTTACATATCAAGCAAAATATGGCATACGCGACCATAGGGGAGGTGGGCGCTCGTCAGCCCGCGAGACTATATCACGTGTTGTTGGTGGTGCGTTCGCGCGTCAGGCATTAGCTGTCCAGGGCGTAAGTATTAACGCTTACACATCAAGGGTAGGAGATATAAGCCTTGATGAGCCATATTCTGCTCTTGATTTGAATGCGGTGGAGAATAATGCCGTGAGATGTCCGGATGCTATTATAGCTGCAAAGATGGAGGCCCTTATACGTGAGGTACAGGCTGATGGAGATACCATAGGCGGCGTGGTGTCATGTGTGATAAAGGGAGTGCCTGTGGGTTTAGGTGATCCTGTGTTTGGGAAGCTTCAGGCTCGTTTGGCATCGGCTATGCTTAGTATCAACGCTGCCAAAGGATTTGACTACGGTATGGGATTTGCCGATTGTGGTAAGCGAGGTAGCGAGATGATAGATACGTGGCTACCGGCCGACGGCGATATCAACCGCCCCCACACAGCCACCAATCATTCCGGAGGTATCCAGGGGGGCATATCCAACGGCGAAGACATATATTTCCGTGTCGCATTTAAGCCGGTCGCTACGTTGCTTCGCGATGTCACTACCATAGACAAGGATGGCAATCGGGCCATTGTGCATGCGCGAGGGCGTCATGATCCTTGTGTGCTGCCACGCGCTGTGCCTATAGTAGAGTCTATGGCAGCAATGGTGATTTACGATGCTTTGCTGACACGCTAAACTATTCGGTCAGAAATGATGTTATTCATAATATAACCCTCAAAAACAAAATATTATGAATGACAGACTCTCATACAAAGAAAAAGAAGAACTTCCTGATAGTGTGTTCGGCCTTCCCGAACGTCGTGAGTACCCTATGCCTGATGCTGCGCATGTGCGTGCCGCAGAGGCCTATTTCCGTTACTGCCCTGAAGATCTTAAGCCGAAACTTGCCCGTGCTATCCTTGCTCGAGCACAAGAGTACGGCGTAGATGTCAAATCTCCCACAGTAAGGGAATATGCATCAATGAATTGATATAAATAATTGGGATGCACATCTGTGCATCCCAATTATTTATTTAGTCCATGAGCTTGCGATAGCGACGGCGAGGAGGTTCTTTGCCGCCGTTTTGTTGTTTCTTGTATTCTTCGTAGTCGCTGTATGAGCCCTCGTAGAATACTACTTTACCGTCTCCCTCAAAAGAGAGGATATGAGTGCAGATACGGTCAAGGAACCATCGGTCGTGGCTTACCACTACGGCACATCCTGCGAAATCTTCCAGACCTTCCTCAAGAGCACGGAGAGTGTTGACGTCAATATCGTTGGTAGGCTCGTCGAGGAGTATCACGTTGCCCTCTTCTTTCAGAGCCATAGCTAAATGCAGACGGTTGCGCTCACCGCCGGAAAGCACTGCTATTTTCTTTTCCTGGTCGGCGCCTGTGAAATTGAATTTCGAGAGATAGGCACGTGCGTTTACGTCTCTTCCACCCATGCGGAACGACTCTACACCTTGCGAGATTACCTCATATACGCTCTTTTCGGGCAAAAGGTCGTGGTGGCGCTGGTCAACATAGGCGATTTTCACGGTTTCGCCCACTTCGAAACTTCCTGCGTCCGGTGTCTCCTGTCCCATAATGAGACGGAAGAGAGTGGTCTTTCCTGCGCCGTTGGGGCCGATTACGCCGACAATTCCGTTAGGCGGCAACATAAACGATAGATTTTCGAAAAGCTTCTTGTGGCTGAAAGATTTTGCAAGGTCGTGAGCCTCGATCACCTTATTGCCCAAGCGTGGACCGTTGGGTATGAAAATTTCCAACTTTTCTTCCTTCTGCTTCTGGTCCTCGTTCAGCAAGCGGTCATAGCTTGACAGACGCGCCTTGCCCTTCGCCTGACGTGCCTTAGGAGCCATGCGCACCCATT
>CAZJKZ010000058.1:3195-17614 GCA_964546885.1 uncultured Bacteroides sp. | reverse complement strand
GACTACGTGCGTGTATACCAGAAGAAAGACGCTCTCGATTATTACTCTACAGCTGATGGTTATGTGACTTCCGGTATCACTGATGCTATCATTGACAAAGATGGTCAGTTTGATCCTAACGCTCCTGTTGAGTATTACAACTTACAGGGTATGAAGGTTAGCGGCGACAATCTCACCCCCGGTATCTACATCTGCCGCCAGGGCAAACTTTCATCGAAAGTTCTCGTTAAATAATGCCAAAGTGGATCGTAGTTTCCAGAATACGTACATTAGAGTCCCTTTAACTTTTGAGTTTTAGGGACTCTATTTTGATTTTTATCTATTCAAACACCTAACACGATGGAGGGGTCTATATTGAGCTTCTTGCTGATTATGCGTGCTTGGCGAAGGGTAGGCTCCTTTTTCCCCGATAAGTATTCGCATACTCTTGATGGGCTTATACCAATAAGTTTCGAGAGAGCTAATTGTGTGAGCCCCATTTCATACATTCGCAACTTTAGCATATCCACTAGTGTTGGTTCGCCGATGGCATAATGTTCGTCCGAATAGTCGGCAACAAGTCCTGATAGCAATTCAAGTTCGATGCTATAAGGATCGCTCAAAGGGGTATCATCCTTCACCATGGGCAGAATTTCTTCCACGCGATTGAGTGCCCAGCGGTACTGCTGTTCGTTTTCTATCTTTGTCATATTTTATGATGCTAAATTGTTGATGCGTCTAAATTGTCGTATTCCTGATGCGTTCCGATAAATCGGATATACACCCATTTTATTGTAAACTTTATTACAACGATTAACCGATGGTTATTTCCTCGAATATTGAACACATAATGCTGATTCCCCACGTTGTCAACACTATTGAAATCCTTCTTGACATCGGCAAAGCAAGTCCAATTGGCTTTCTTTACTGTTTTTAGCCACGTCTGCAACGATGTCTTTGTATCAGGAAAGCGAGAAATATAGTCTTTTAGTGGTTCTTCAGTTATAACTCTCATTAATACTCTTCGTTATTTGTTGCATTGCAAAATTAGTAATAAAATTCCAAATTTCCAAATACAAAAGTAAAAATTCAATTTGTGGTATTTTTTTCGGAATAAATGAGTTTTTGTATTGCATAAAAGAGGGAATAAATGTAAATTTGCAGGGTGAAAAAATAGGAATAAATGTAACCGATATGCTTAAACGTAAGTGCTACAGCAAAATAAAAGAATATCTCGAGAAAGCTCCACAAACTAATAAAATTCTTGTGGTGGACGGAGCGCGCCAAGTGGGAAAAGCATTTTAATACGTAATATAGGCGACGTCGGTCTCCTCACCAGTTTGCTTTATGGACTAAATATAAAGCCCGTCTTGGAGGATATAGCGAGCGTTAATCTTGGAGCCGTCTATGAGACATTAGTGGCGCAGGAATTGAAGGCTCACGGATTCCCGCTATTTTATTATGATAATAAGAAAATTGGCGAAGTGGATTTTATAATTGATGACATGATGTCGCTGTCATCAATTCCGATAGAGGTAAAATCCGGAAAGGACTATTCTGTGCATAGTGCGCTCGACCGCTTTCTTTCAGTTTCCGATTATAATGTTAAGAAAGCTTTCGTGTTGTCAAATGAACGCAAGATGCACGAAAAGGGTGATATTGTATATGCGCCGATCTATTCTGTTATGTTTTTTAAGCGTGATATGGATCTTCCCGATTCAATGCTTCGGTTTTAGTGTGTGATAGACCGAACCAGGCTCCTCAGCCGTAAACTCTCAGGATTCTCTTCATTCATACATCGGCATACATGGCATTCAGAACTCGTTCGAGTTCATATATTTCATTTTTTCGATCGAGAAATTCCATAAAATTATTTTTGTAAAAAATTATTTTTTGCAAAAATAATAAGAATTTAGCCGAAAACCAAAAAATGGTAATTAAAATAGTCAACTGAATAGGCGTTATATTTTTCATACATGATGAAGATCGGCCTGATACCATGCTTAGATTTGAGTAAAATAACTGTCTGAAATACAATAGGCAATAGTGGGTAACGCCAGGCATACAATAATTAGGCAGTTTCTGCGTTAATTATTAGACAGATTTCCAATAGATGATATTTCCCCATACTATGATGCCTAATAAATTAATCCAGATACTGATATTACTGTGCGCCGTCGTGGCAACAATGACTACAGGGTGCATAGAGGACGGCTTTACAACTTCGCCGTCCGACCAGCCTTTGTTTTCAACAGATACCCTTGATATGGGAGTAGTTTACACCGATGAACAGACCTCAACTTACAAATTAATCGTATATAATCCACATGATAAAGGCTTGAACCTGAGTAATGTGGCAGTTTCAGGTGCTAATTCGTCGCTTTTCCGCTTAAATGTTGACGGTCAGAGTGGCGTGACTTTCTCAGATGTAGAAATACGCGCCAACGACTCTATTTTTGTCTTTGTCAGTGCCGATCTCCCGGTCAATGGCACGCGTCAGCAACGTACTATCGAGGCTAATCTTGATTTTCATGTCAACGGCATGGTGACGAGCATAGTGCTAAAAGCCGACGGACAAGATATAAGCCGTATACAAGGTGTGACTCTCGATGCAGATACTACGCTTACGTCTGAGGCTGTCTACCAGATTAAAGATTCGCTTGTGGTGGCTGAAGGTGTGACTCTCTCTATAGGTCCGGGCACACGCCTGCTTTTCCATGATAAAGCTCGCCTGATAGTGCGAGGGACACTTTTATCGGAAGGTACGCCACAAGAGCCCGTTGTCATTACCGGTGACCGTACAGGCAATGTTATTACAGATGTCTCGTTTGATCTAATGTCGAGACAATGGTCAGGAATCGAGTTTATGCCTACCTCGTCATATAGTCGTATGGAATTCACAGATGTTAGCAACACCTCTTTTGGTGTTCGGCTCTTCGGTGATGGAAAGTACACTGATGACTCAGCCCCCATGCTTACTATGGTAAACAGCCGTCTGCGCAACAGCGGCGAATATGCTCTTTATTCTGAGGGTGCTTCGGTCGAAGGATACGGATGTGTGTTTTCTGATGCCGCCAAAGGATTGGTATATCTTCTCGGAGGAAAACATCGTCTGGAGCAATGCACTTTTGCCAACTACTATCTTTTCGCATTCCCCAAGGGCAGTTCGCTCACATTCGTGTCGCCTGCCGAGGCCGGGGGCAGCGAGGCCATATATTACGGGTGGGAACCTGTAAGGGCTGAGGTGGTAAATAGCATATCCCACGGGTTGGCGGGCGATGTCACTCCCGGTAATCTCGACGGATGGGACGTGTATTTGCGCCATTGTATGTTCAAGGCGAGCAACGGTACTGACGACTACAATTTCATTGACTCTCTCTGGGATTGCGATCCTCTTTTCTATGTTGATCGCAGCAATTACGTGCTCGATTATCGTCTGAAACCTGACTCTCCCGCTATCGGCGAGGCATATCCCGGTCTCAACACTTATGACCTTGATGTGGATTTCTACGGAGTGCCTCGAGCCAATGACCTTGGAGCCTACTCCTATGTTGCTCCGCAGGATTGATACGATACTTTACGCAAAAAGCCCCGTGCTATCAACCGATGGCACGGGGCTAATGTCTGTGGAGACGTGTGTTAATCTATATTAGAGTCGATATGGATTTTATCTTCCGGGAGCTTGCTGAGCGCCTTGTGCTTGCTGGTTGTATGGCATCAGCACGATGTTTTCAAGGAAGGTGGTGTACTGCTCGGGAGTAAGTATCTCCTTCACTTTGCTGATGTAGTCAGGGCCGTAAGGAGCAGGGAGCATGCCTCGCTGTCCTACCTTACTGCGTATAAACTCTTGTGCATGTTTGCCTTTTTTCTCATCTTTCTTTTTATCCTTCTTGCCTGACTTTGCTTTGTCTGGTTTAGCACCCTGCTTATTAGTTAAGCCCTGATTGTCGGGGAGATTTACAGTAGTGTAGTCCTGCTGTTGAGCCTGGAAGTCCTTCACTGCCGCATTGAGCGAGTCCATTCGTTGCTGCTGGTTGAGATCCAAAAGGATGCCTTCAAAAGCGAAATCGGTGAATTTTTGCGGTTGATACATCTTGTTCTGCATACGGGGTGCATTGTCTTGAGGTTGTGCGGATGCGCCGAATGCCGTGCATCCTAATGCAGCTATTGCTAATGTTAATAATGTTTTCTTCATGTCTATATTCTTTTTTCGTTTATTTACTATATAAGACAACTGCCGCCCCCAAATAGTTTACCGGTTCCACCCCCGTTTTCCAATAATTTAACTTTTCTGTTTTTATTATTGTGTCCCTTAAATTAGCCTACAATTAGCATCTATGCCGTGCAAATAAATGAATTTTTTAACATTAATTTTGCAAGAAAATAATTTTTTTGTGTAACTTTGCAGTCACCAACATTCTAATCCGGTAAGAACTATGCCAGAACAGCAATATAATGGCGGGAATCACCGTCAATCCCCCAAACATAACCCCCAGATGGACGCAATGGGCCGTGTGCCTCCGCGTGATCTTGATCTGGAGCAGGCTGTGCTTGGCGCGCTCATGCTGGAGAAGGATGCCTACACAGCCGTTTGCGACATCCTGAAGCCCGAAAGCTTCTATGATCCTGGCCACCAGAAAATCTATGAGGCCATACAGACTCTTGGCGCGCGCCAGGCGGCTATAGATATGCTCACGGTGATGGAGCAGCTGAAGCTCAACGGCACACTCGCCGAGGTGGGCGGCCCTGTTGTACTCGCCGAGCTCACTTCGCGCGTAACGTCGGCTGCCAATATCGAATACCACGCTCGAATCGTGGCACAGAAATTCATGGCGCGCGAGTTGATATCATTTGCCTCGGATATAGAGAGCAAGGCCTTTGACGAGAGCAACGATGTTGACGACCTTATGCAGGAGGCTGAAGGTAAACTCTTCGAGATATCTCAACGCAACCTTAAAAAGGATGTCACGCAGATTGATCCTGTGATTACTGACGCGATTAAGCAGATGCAGGTGGCGCAAAACCGTGCCTCCGGACTTAGCGGACTGGAGACGGGATACACCGATCTCGACAAGCTCACATCAGGCTGGCAGAACTCTGACCTTATTATTATAGCTGCACGTCCTGCGATGGGAAAGACCGCCTTCGTGCTGTCCATGGCCAAGAATATGGCTGTGAATTACAGCACGCCACTGGCCATCTTCTCGCTCGAAATGTCGAATCTGCAGCTCGTCAACCGCCTTATAAGTAATGTGGCGGAGATTTCCGGCTCAAAGATAAAGAGCGGCAACCTCACGGATATCGAGTGGCAGCAGCTTTTCGCCCGTATAAAATTTCTCACAGGCGCCCCCCTATATATCGACGATACTCCCTCTCTGTCGATTTTCGAGCTGCGCACCAAGGCTCGCCGTCTCGTGCGCGAGCATGGCGTGAAGATAATCATTATCGACTATTTGCAGCTGATGAATGCGTCGGGCATGCGTTTCGGCTCTCGTGAGCAGGAGGTGAGTATGATTTCGCGCTCGCTCAAGCAGCTCGCCAAGGAGCTTAACATACCTATTATAGCATTGTCGCAGCTCAACCGATCGGTGGAGAGCCGCGCCGACGGCAAGCGTCCGCAGCTGAGCGACCTCCGCGAGTCGGGAGCCATCGAGCAAGATGCCGATATTGTTTGTTTCATTCACCGCCCGGAGTATTATACAAAGTCGGGTGTGGATGCTGAAGGAAAAGACATACGCGGACTCGCCGAATTTATCATCGCAAAGCATCGAAGCGGCGCGGTGGACGATGTGGATATGAGATTTCGGGCTGAATTCGCCCGTTTCGAAAATCTCAACGAGTCGCCTTTGGTGCAGCCCATGCAGATGGGCTCCAAGCTAAATCAGCAGAGTGGGGGACCCGATCCGGTAAGTGCACAACTCCACGGCGGCACTGCCGACTTCTTGAAGCCCGAAGGCGAAAACGCTCCTTTCTGATGATGGCCCGGAAACATGTTTTTGTAAAATTCTTAATTTTTTGTTGAACTAAATCCAACCGTGGTTGTTTAAATATCAAAATTAATAACGACAAAACAAATAAAACAAAATAACTAAACGACATTTATCAACCAAACAACTATTTATTATGAAAAAAGTTTCTCTAATGATTGCTCTCATGCTTAGCTGCATGATGGTTTACGCTCAGAAGCCCAGCAAAGCTCAATTAAAAGCTCTCAAATCACTCACAACATTCCTCAGCCTCCCCGCTGAAAAAGACGCATCCAACGCTGCCGCTCTTGGCATCTCCAATCTCACTGATCCATCTACATGGGAAGGCGTGACTGTAGTTGATGGCCAGATTACCGCTATCGACTGGAAGAACAAGAAACTCTCCGGTGATCTCGACCTCAGCAATTTGCCCGCTCTCGTAAAGGTTGACGTTTCTCGCAACAATCTTACATCTCTCACCGTGGCTAATGACGCTGCTCTCACCGAACTCAACGCTTCTCGCAATAAGCTCGCTTCAATAGACCTTACAGGCACCCCCGCTCTCCAGAAGCTCTCTATCAACAACAACCGTCTGACTGACATCAGCCTATCAGGTGCATCTTCTTTGAAGAATTTCAATTGCTCTAACAACCTCTTCGCTTCACTTGACATCGCAGGCTCAGCTACTCTTGAAACTCTTAACTGCCAGGGCTGCCATATCGAAGAGCTCAATATCCAGAACTGCCCCAAGCTGAAGAACCTCTACTGCGGCTACAATAAGATCAACCAGATCGTCTTCGCCGGAACTGAGAATATCACAAATCTAAATGTTGACGACAACCGTCTCTCAGCAATGCGTGTAGCAGGTCTGCCCGGTCTTAGCACTTTCCTTTGCTCTGACAACAATATGCAGCAGCTCGCTGTTGAAAACTGCGGCAATCTCATCGACCTCGTTTGCTCTTACAACGATCTTACTTCTCTCACTGTTAACCAGTGCCCGCAGCTCCAGTTCGTTGACTGCTCTTACAACGACCTCACATCGCTCACACTCTCTAATCAGACTTTCCTCCAGAGACTGCTCTGCAACAACAACCAGCTTACAATGCTTGATGTATCTTTCGACCAGAATCTTACTTACATCAACTGCCGCTACAACCAGATTACTGACATGCGTACAGAAGCTTGCCCCAACCTTACTATGATTGCTTGCCACTGGGGCTATTAATCCACAGATATAATCTTCTGAACGAAATAAGGGCGAGTACCAATTTGGTACTCGCCTATATTATTTTGTGAAAAATTCTGTGTTTCAGAGATAGAAAATAGCGAAAAATTGAAAAAATAAGAAGTTATATCACATTCTTTGGTAATTATGCGGATTTTTCGAGTAAAAATTTGTATTTTTGTGGAAAACATGTTGCTATGGAAAAATATATTGACCCAACCTATGATATAGGTTTTAAACTGCTGTTTGGCAGAGAGAATGTATCAGAGGATTTCCTGATTGATTTTCTCAACTCCTTGTTTGCCGAAGTACCCGAATTGAGAGGTATCACTGCAATCAGTTATCTAAATAATGAGCGTACGTCGGATTGGGAAGGCGGTAAAGGTATACGATATGATATCATGTGTCGCACAGCCACGGGACACCACTTTATTGTGGAGATGCAGAAGGCTCACCAGACAAGATTTAGGGAGAGAGCTAAGTATTACGTATCTAAGGCGATTGTGGATCAGCTACACAAGGGAGATGAGGTAGAGGAGACTAATTGGGATAATTCCTTGAATCCTGTCATAGGTGTGTTTGTATGCAACTTTCATGTCTCTGGATTGGAGAAGAAATATATAACGAGGGGTGTGACAATGGATGAAGACAACTTCAAACCAATAGATATGCTGACTCGTTATGTATATATACAGCTGCCTTTTTTTGATAAGGCGGAACGTGAATGTGATGAAAATATTGATAAGTGGATTTATAATATTAAGAATATGGGACCATTACAGGAAGTGGCATTCAAAAGCCAGAATGAAATATTCCAGAGACTTGCCAACGTGGGGAGTGTCGCTGCTCTTTCTCCTGCAGAGAAGAGATGGTATGATGCCGATATCAAAAGGGCGCGTGACATGTTGAACCAATTTCGTAGCGCTCGTGAGGTTGGGTTTGAGGAAGGCCGAGCAGAAGGTATAGCAGAAGGTCGAGCAGAGGGTATAGCAGAAGGCAGAGCAGAAGGTCGAGCAGAGGGCAGAGCAGAGGGCAGAGCAGAGGGCAGAGCAGAGGGCAGAGCAGAAGGTGCACATGATATGCTGGTACAGTCTGTGAAAAGTATGCGGTCCAATGGCCTGGACAATGCCACAATCGCCCGCTTTCTTAATGCCTCATTTGAAGTCGTGGCATCTATAGAATAATTTTGATTTAAAAGGGGAAAATAGATTTTATACAAAGCTTCTTTTCTGAAATTACATGTGCGAAATTTTGGATTAGAGTTTAACCGGTCAGAAAGAGCCTTCATGAAGGGCTCTTTTTTGTTTTCTTTTCAAGATAAGGTAGATAATGATGATGGCGTGAGCTGAAAATTATCATATAAAAGTCGAAAAAATAAAAATTTGGGTAATTTAACTTAAATTAACGATGGGGGGGGGTAATCTCATAAAAAATCTTTAAATTTGCAGAGCCTTAATTTTATTTAATGCCAAATGAGCTTAGAGGCGCTGAAACAATCGTAATAAACAATCTCTAAAACTGATAATTTTTAATCAATCATTATTTACTAACCAATCAAGTTAAACTACATGACACGAAAACTATTATTGTTTTTGACATGTTTGTCGCTTATGGCAGATGTAGCTATGGCCCGTATTGTAAAGGGTACTGTCATCGAAGCGGCAACTGACGAGCCCATTATCGGAGCCAGCGTGAAGTGTAAGGATATGCCTAATATTGGCGTAACCACAAACTTCGACGGAGAGTTCGTTATCGATGTGCCTGATAACGAGAAGACTCTTGTAGTCTCTTATGTGGGCATGCAAACCCAGGATGTTGAGGTAACAGGCGCTACACTTCTGATCAAGATGGTAGCCTCTACCAACAATCTTGACGAAGTGGTGGTAGTAGGTTACGGTACTACTTCAAAGCGTAAGACCACCTCTTCTGTATCTGTAGTGAAAGCATCGGATATCGAACAGGTGCCGGTGCCCAACGTATCTCAGGCTCTTGCCGGACGTGCTGCCGGTCTTATCGTGCAGCAGAGTGGTGGCGGTCTTGACGTAGGCTCGAGCATTTCTATCCGTGGTGGTGGTACTCCACTTTTCGTTATTGACAACATCATCAGCGAGCAGCGTGAGTTCAACAACCTCAACCCTGCCGATATTGAGTCAATTTCTATCCTTAAGGATGCTTCAGCAACTGCTATATACGGTGCTCGTGCTGCCGATGGTATTATAATCGTGACTACAAAGCGTGGTCAGGATGGTAAGATTAACGTTGACTATCAGTATAATTACACCCTTAGCCAGCCTGCTGACCTTCCTAAAAAACTTGGATCGTACGACGCTGCCGTTTATCAGAATCGTGGTTACATCTACGATGGTCTTCAGCCTACATGGTCAGATGAAGATCTCGCCCTATTCAAGAGCGGAGCGGATCCTCAGGGTCATCCCAACACCAATTGGCAAAAAGTGGCAATGCGCAATGCGGCACCCGAACAGCGTCATCTTCTCACCATCACTGGTGGTAGCGAGCGCGTTAAGGCCTACACTGCCCTTAGCTATTATGATCAGGAATCAATCTATCGCACCAACTCCAACACCTATAAGCGCTACAACGCACGTACAAACATAGAGGTGTATCTTAAGGAAATTGGTCTTCGTGTCAACACAGGTCTTGAAGCCTATATAACCAATCTTCGTTCGCCGAGTTCGAGCTACTATTATGTATGGTCGCACATTCAGAACAAGCGCCCGATGGAGGCAGCTCGCAACCCGTTTGGTCAGCCTTACAGCGGCACTGTGGACAACCCATTGGTTGACATTTCTGATGAAGGCGGTTATGTAAAGCAGAATAATACCAATGTGCGCGGTACTATCAATGCTCGTTGGGAGCTTCCTTGGGTTCCGGGTCTTTCAGTTACCGGTATCGCCAGCTACGCTATCCTCAGCGAACGTAACAAGAGCTGGAACATGCAGGCCCATGCATACAGCTGGGATGGCAAGCCCAACACTATACCTATGCCTTCGCTCTCAAAGACAGCGAATTTCTATGACTACTACAATACTCAGCTTCTTGCCAACTACAATCGCAATTTTGGCGAGCACAATGTAGAAGCTACCCTTGGTATAGAGGCATCCGGCTCGGGCTATGACAACAACTCATTGAGTCGCAGCCAGTATGTGCTTGATGTTGACCAAATAGCTGCCGGTCCTGTAAGCACAGCACAAAACTCTGCAGAGGACGGTGTACAATGGCGTCGCGCTTCTGTCATCTTCCGTGCTCACTACGATTATGCTTCTCGCTATCTTATTGAATTTGCCCTTCGTCATGACGGTACCGACAATCTCCCGAAGGATCGTCGTTGGGGTACTTTCTATTCAGGATCTCTCGGATGGGGTATTTCAGAAGAGCAGTTCTGGCAGGAAAGCGCAGTGTTTGATTACATCAACCAACTCAAGGTGCGTGCATCTTACGGTGAGATCGGTCTCGACCAAATAGGCCGCTATGCCTACCTTACCTCTTATGGTCTCAGCGCAACCGGTGCATATCTCGGTGGCAATTGGTATCAGACTTTCAGCGAAGGTGCTCTTCCCAGCCCTGACCTCTGCTGGTACACTCAGCGTGACTTCAACATCGGTCTTGACTTTGCAGCCTTCCACAGCGCACTCTCCGGATCAGTTGACTATTTCTACAAGAGCACCAAGGGCTATCTCGCATCTCCTTCTAACGTAGGCTATACTGCTCCTCTCGGACTTTCACTCCCAAGTGTTAAGTCAGATGGCGAAAGCCGTCGCTGGGGTGTGGATTTTACCCTTCAATACAACGGCCGCATCGGAGAAGTGACATACAACGTAGGTGGAAACTTCACACTCTATGACGAGAGATGGAATATCAACCCTTATGAGTCAGAGACATCCCTTAAGAACCCCTACAAACGCACCACACAGGTGAGCGCATATCTTGGCAACTACTATAAGAATCTTGGATATTATAAGGATTACAATGATGTGCTTAACTCTCCTAAGCGTAACGGTTCTTCTAACATCATGGCCGGTGACCTCAAGTACTATGACTTCAACGGTGACGGTAAGATCGACGGTGACGACCAGTACCGTATGGGTAATGGCTCCGCTCCGCGTTGCAACTACGGTATCAATCTCGACGCTCACTGGCGTGGATTCTACCTTAGCATGCTCTGGCAAGGTGCAACCAGTTATGATATGTACCTCGATGCAATCCTCATGGGCGGTAACTCCAATTATCTCCCTGTTATCTACGACTTCCAGACTGATATCTGGGCTCCCGACAATGTTGACGCCCTTTATCCTCGTGCCCACCAGTCAGCCGGTATGACAGGTAGCAACAACTTCGTAGGTACCGACTTCTGGTTTGTAGACGCTAAATATATCCGTCTGAAAAACCTCAGTATCGGTTATGACTTCAAGCACAAGTTGCTCAAGAACGTCAACTGGCTCACCAAGTGTAACGTATCACTCTCAGGATACAATCTGTTCACATTCAGCCCCGCCAAGAAATGGGGTCTCGATCCTGAGTCAGGCTCGGCAAACGGCTATACCTATCCTGTAGCTCGCGTTTACACCGTAAGTCTTAACGTAGGTTTCTAACCAATCAAGAGATTAAATCATGAAGACAAAATATCTTATACCTCTCGCCCTTGGGCTCGCATTGTCGACCCAGAGCTGCGGAGATTTCCTCGACACCAAGCCCGCCGCTATCTATAGCGAGGATCTTGTATGGGGTAGTGCCGCCAATGTTGAGGCATTCGTCATGGGTAGATACTCTACCGCTATGAGTTACTTCCGTGACGCTCCGGCATGGGACCGCACATTCTCCAACAACATGGTCAATTGTCGTGCCGCTTGTCCCGGCGAAGCCCGCGGTCTTATGGAAAATACATATGACATCGGTCTTAACAGCCGTTTCGGGTTTATCCGCGCATGCAATATGATTATTGAAAAGTGTGGCGCAAGCGATGTGCTCGCACCGTCAGACCGTGACCAATATGTGGCCCTCGGAAAATTGATGCGTGCTATGTGCTATTACGACTTTGCCCGCAAGACCGGTAAGTTTATCTGGGTTGACAAAGTGCTAAGCTCTGATGATCCTGACTTCAACCTTCCGCTCACCAAGAGCATTGAGGAGAGCTACAGCCTTGTGTTGAAGGATCTTCGCGAAGCTATTCCAAATCTTCCCACATCTCAGCCAGCAGGCGCTCCCGACCGTAATTTCGGTTACGCCTTCCTTTCTGAGGTGCTTCTCACAGCCGCCGCATACACCAATGATGCAGCATCTTTGCAGCAGAATGGCAAGAGCCTCTATCAGGAAGCTATTGACGCTGTAGACGCTATTGAGGGTGCATCTCTCGACCCGAATTACGAAAACATATTCAACGAGAACGGCGCTTACTCTTCACCCGAAATTATTCTTGCCCAATATTGGGACAAGGATCGTACACAGTGCCAGAGCACTTATATGATCAACTTGATCGCCAATGTTGTCAACTCCAATCTTGAGCTTCAGGGCTGCAGTCCACTTTGGACAGTGGCTGACATCTTTGAATGCTGGCTTGACTATACTCCCTCACAGAACCTTGTAGATGACTACTTGGTAATCGATGAGCAGGATGGTAACGCAAAACGCTGGTATGAGACTTCACAGTGGCTTTCTAACACCACTGAAATTTCTCAGGCTGAGGCATTCGATGTAATCGAGCATAAGGATGACGATCAGGTGTACAAAGCTTATAAAGTGACAACTGACGCTAATATCAGTGAACTTATGTACAATGGACGTGACGCACGTTTCGACGCTTCTATCCTTCGTGACGGTTCAGAGTTCTATGGACAGACAATCGCTATGATCAACCATGGCAACATGACACGTTGGAGTGGTGCCAACTATGGTGCTAACCATATTCCGTTGACCAATTATGCTACACGCAAGACGATCTACACTAACATGTCTCCGCGTCCGTTCTATAACACTCAGACTGCATGGCACCTCGTAATTGCACGCTATGGCCGCGCCCTTCTGAATAAGGCAGAGGCACAGCTGCGTCTCAACAAGGTGGCTGACGCTGTGGTTACATTCAATCAGACTCGTACTATCCACGGTAAACTTCCTGCTTCTACCGCATCTACTCTTGCCGAAGCATGGGCTGATTACAAGATCGAGCGTCGTGTTGAGCTCTTCTGGGAGTATGACTGGTACTTCTCACTCCTCCGCTGGGGTAAGTACGGATATGAGGCCAACGACGGTAAGGCTCCGTCAAGCGTAATTGATGAGCTTTGCGAACCGGCTACTTTCATAGAAATCAACCGCGATCGTAATGCTGCTTTCGTAGGCTACGTACAGTTCATGAATAACCAGCGTACATTCGATACCCGTTCCTATCTATTCCCGATACCGCAGAGCTTGATTAACGCCAACAGTGCTATCACAGCTGTGGATCAGAATCCCGGATGGAATTAATGCTAACCGAGTATTCACCCGTTAAAGCAAATTCAAATTATGAATCTCAAAAATATCACATGGCTGCTCTGCCTCATGATTCTGCCCATTCTTGCTTCATGCAGCTGGGAAGACCTTCCTGCTTACGAAGAAGCAGATATCACAGGCGTGCAATTCTACTACCGCTGGGCCAGTACCACCGATAAGGATCCCATCACCGGCGAGCCTATGGTACGTGAGCAGCGTCTTAACGCATCGGCAGATATCAATAACGAAGCCGGTACTGTAAGTGTGGCTATCTCGCTTCCCGGCGCAAACTCTACTTTTACTGAAGAAGTACGCAACAGCGTAACGACCGGCAATCTTGTAGGCCAGGTAAGTCTTTCTACAGCCGCTCGTATCGCTCCTGCTGACGGCAGCAAGGTGCTTGGAGTGCCTGACGATTGGTCTAAGCCTCATCAGTTTGTTGTTACAGCAGCCGATGGGTCCAAGAAGAAGTGGACTATCACAGTAGCCAGCTTCGAAAAGTAGACGTGATTTGTACTCTCCTGTAATGATGGACCGACGTCAAAAAGATCTGTTGGTACCATGCCCCTATCAAAATTTTGTTTCGCATCTTATACGTTTAGCGTAATAGTATATAGATGGTTAATATTATTTAATTGATGCACATTTAGAAAGCTCTGAGTCGTGGGATTCGGAGCTTTCGTTTTGTGTTTGTTGGGGATGCTCAACATCTCCACAGCCGCTAGTATAAAACCACGAGCAGTAACTAATTCGCCAAATCACCGAA
>CAZJKZ010000058.1:0-3095 GCA_964546885.1 uncultured Bacteroides sp. | reverse complement strand
TTATAGACCTCGTATAGCGGATCAAATTCTCGAACGCAAGTTGAGGGGAAAAGGCGCAGTCGTGATTGAAGGCGCAAAATGGTGTGGAAAGACTACCACAGCAGAGCAGCATGCAAAGAGTGTGATATACTTGTCAGAACCAGGGAGAGTGAAGCAGAATATTCAGTTGGCGTCACTTAATCCGGGTCTATTATTAAAAGGCGATACTCCCCGTTTGATAGATGAATGGCAAATTGCTCCACAGATATGGGATGCAGTTAGATTTGAAATTGATCATAGACATAAATTAGGGCAATTTATTTTGACTGGCTCGTGTGTACCCCCCGACATGAGCGACGTTAATCATACAGGTACAGGACGCTATACATGGCTAAGAATGAGACCGATGTCGCTATGGGAATCCGGCGACTCTTCCGGAGATATATCGCTGAAAAGCCTTTTTGATGAAGATAAAAAGGTTGAGGGTATTTCAAATCTTGATTTGGAGAGAGTGGCATTTCTTGCCTGTAGAGGCGGTTGGCCCTTATCAGTAGATATGGATGATGATGTAGCACTGGATCAATCATTTGACTATATTTCGGCTGTAGAGCACCGTGATGTGCAGGAGGCCGATGGTGTGGAAAGAGATGCCGGAAGAATACATAGGCTTTTGCGTTCTTACGCTCGTCATCAAGGAGCGCAGGTGCCAATAACAATGATTAGAGAGGATCTAATAGAAAATGAAGGTGAGAAGCTTGATGGTGATACCGTTTCATCATATATAAAAGCGTTAAAAAGGATTTTCGTAATAGAAGATGTAGAGGCATGGAATCCCAATTTAAGGTCAAAGACAGCAATACGCACATCTGATACGCGTTATTTTACTGATCCATCTATCGCTACTGCTGCTTTGGGTGTTGGTCCGAAAGATCTAATCGCGGCTTTAAACACTTTTGGCCTGATATTTGAGACGCTTTGCATACGCGATCTACGAGTATACACAGAGGCTCTTTTTGGTAATGTATACCATTATCGTGATAAGGGTGGATTGGAGTGTGATGCCGTTGTCCATTTGCGTGACGGTAGATACGGCTTGATTGAGATTAAATTAGGCGGAGATAAGTCAATAGAAGAGGGTGCTTCAACTCTATTAAGTTTAGCGGGAAAAATCGATTCAACAAAAATGAAGAAGCCGTCATTCATGATGGTGCTCACAGCAGTAGGTGCGTATGCTTACCAAAGAAAAGATGGCGTATTAGTTGTCCCGATTGGCAGTCTTAAGGATTAATTTGCTCTTCGTGACGGGAATAAAGTGCTTGGAGAAATTAAAATGGCTGCATGACACCAGTATCATGCAGCCATTTGTAAATCATTTGGATGAAATTATTTTTTCGGAGAAGCGTCGGCAATTTTTTTATAGGTGTTGTCGATGCATTTAGCGCAACGTGCTTTTGATCCCGGGATATATGGCGCAATTGTCCGTGCCACTGCGCCGTAGCCGCGACCTGTTAGGAAATCTTTCTCAATGAAAACGGGATTAGCAGTGATGGCACTATCGTTGGTAAGAGGAGTGTATATATCAATGAATCCTGTGTTTTCGTTTTCAAGAGCAAGAGCTTCAAGCATTCTGTTGAACGGCACTGTTAGCGAGTCGTTTAAGGTGCTGTCGCCTCTTGGTATTAATGACATGATTTCAATACGGGTCTGAGAAGCAGGAGCATATTCGCGTATTTTGCTGATAAAAGTCTTATAGTCGGCTATTATGTTCTGCATATTCGCGTCTTTGGAGTACAAAGGCTCAACACCAACATAGAGCAGTATTTTTTTAGGAGCCTGTTTATTTCCGTTAGCCGCAAGTATGGCCTCCACGTCATTTATCCAGTTGTTCATACTCATGCCGCCGTATGCCCATCCCGTGCCGCGGTTCTTTACGTTAGGATTGTCAAGGAGTTCGTGCCACTCGCCGCCGTGGATCATCTCATCGCCGATAATCAGAATGTCGGTTGACTTCACCGGGTATGAGCTGAAATAGGTGTTTCGCATACCAAATGAGTTATTGGAGATGCCGCCATTGTTTTCCACCATTTCAGGTGTATATATTGAGTTCAATCCTACGATAGGCGCAATTTGGTCGAGCCATATTGCATATCCCTTGGATGTGATGTGAAGACCGTCGTAAGAGATGTCCTTGGTCACGATTCCCGGCATATAGTCATATAGATTAATATAGGTTGCTCCCTGAGGCTCAATTAGGTCCTTTACAATGGCATTAGTCTCGGTGATTTTTTCAAGAGTGCGCAGACCGTTGGTGCTGGGGAGGATTGATTGGACATAGACCTGAGTCTGCGGCGAACCGGCACGGATCAGACGCACAATTTCTGATATTCTTGCCGCAACGCTGTCAGGTTGTCCGATGTCCTTGTTGCCAAGGTCGTTGGTACCGATACCGATGAAAACTTTTGCCGGTTGCAGAGCGATTATTGAACCTACATTTTCGATGAGTTCGGAGGTGCTTGCACCGGAGTTGCCGCGGTTGAGCACATTCTGCTGTCCGCCAAAGGCTTCCCACCACTCGTGCATATTTGTAATGGAGTTGCCATAGAACACAATGGCGTTTTCCTGCAAGGGAAGAGCTTTGAACTGGTCAAAACGGTGTTCCCTGAAGGGCGATGCCGCCATGGCTGCTATTACAACTAATAATAGAGCAAGGGCTGTAAGGAAATTACGTTTCATATTGTTTTCAGTTTACAAAAAATTAATTATTCGAGGCCTCGACCGCGCAGGAGAGCTTTTACATTAGGTTCTTGTCCGCGGAAACGCTTGTAAAGCACCATAGGATCTTCTGAGTCGCCTTTCTCAAGTATATTCTCTTTGAAGCTCTTTGCTGTGGCAGGATCAAAAATGCCTTTCTCCTGGAAGAGTTCGAAACCGTCGGCATCAAGCACTTCAGCCCATAGATAAGTATAGTATCCGGCAGCATAGCCGTCGCTGCCAAAGATATGCTTGAAGTAGGGCGAACGATAGCGATATGTGAGCTGTGCGGGCATACCTAATTTGTCACCAACTTGTTTTTCAAAAGCCACGATATCAATATCGCTATCGGGATTTAGCTTAGA
>CAZJKZ010000057.1:0-17677 GCA_964546885.1 uncultured Bacteroides sp. | reverse complement strand
CCTAACGAATCCGATGGGATGCCTTGCAATGACCGCATGGCGGTCAAATTTGGTAGCCGTGGATTTCACCCACGGCTACAATATTCGGTGGCTACGCTACCTCTACACTAACGTCGCCTAACGAATCCGATGGGATGCCTTGCAATGACCGCGTGGCGGTCAAATTTGGTAGCCGTGGGTGAAACCCACGGAAGTATTATCCAATTGTTAAAAATTGGATAATGAGCTAAATATATTCATAGAATTTTTCTTAATTTAAGAAAAAAAATGTAACTTTGCAGCCCCAAATAATGATGTCCATTTGAATAAAGCTGTAAATCTTTTAATATACAATTAATAGAATCAAAGTCGTTTCAACTAATTCGAGAGAACTAACAAACACAATACCAAATATTTATATTCTATTAACCTTTAAATTTTTTACATGAGATCAGTAAATCTTGTAATCTCTCGTGCAGTGATGGTCCTCGTAATGGGACTATTTCTGACAGTTAGCGCTTGGGCACAAAGCGCTGTTACAGGTGTGGTTCAAGACTCTGACGGCGAGCCCCTTGCGGGAGCTGCCGTGCTGGTTAAAGGAACACAAGTGGGCACATTGACTAATGTCGATGGCCAGTTTACAATCAAAGCCAAGGTAGGCGACATGCTCATTGTATCCTACGTCGGCTACACTCCTGAGGAGGTCTACGTTACCGGCAAGCCTCTCACCATAATCATGAGTGAGAACGCAGCCGCTCTTAACGAGGTGGTAGTCTTAGGTTACGGCGCAGAGCAGCGTAAGCAGGACCTGTCTGCCGCTGTAGGCGTGGTTGCCGACCCCGGTGAATTGCAGAAAAGACCGGTTACCTCCACCGAGCAGATGCTTCAAGGTCAGCTCCCCGGCGTAACGGTAGTGGCTAACGGTGGTGACCCCACATCCACCCCTTCACTCGTAATCCGCGGTCAAGGTTCACAGAATGGCGACGCTGTACTGTGGGTGGTAGACGGAGTGCCCGGTGCCCCCATCAACTCGCTTAGCGACATCGAAAGCATCGTAGTGCTGAAGGACGCCGCATCGGCCGCTATCTATGGCGCACAATCAGGTGCCGGCGGTGTAGTACTCGTAACCACAAAGGGTGCAAAGCAAGGCAAGACCTCTATTTCTTATGAAGGTCAGTACGGTATCCGCAAGGCTACTAACCTGGTTAAGCCTCTGGACGCAATGGGACAACGCAACATGCGTATCGCTTCTTATGCAGCCACCGGCGCTCAGGCTGAGGAATCTTGGGATGTCAACAAATATCCTTGGATCGGTGTAACCCGCACCAACTGGATGGAAGCCATCTTCCGCACCGCTTTCTATCAGCGTCACAATGTAGTGGTGAACGGCGGTACAGAAAACTTCACCAGCCGTCTCTCACTCTCTTATAATAATGACGAAGGTACTCTCCGCAACACTTACAAAAAAGACCTTTCAATTCGCTATCAGGGTATGTTCAAACTCAATAAGTGGGCTACTCTTCGCGAAGACCTCACATGGGGCAACGGAGATTCTCGTGGTGCCGACACCAACGGCGGACAGTACGGTGTAATCCTTTCAGCTGTATACATGCCTTCTTGCGCTTCTGTCAAGAATCCCCTTGACGGGACATGGGGCGGTACTGCCAATGAGGATCCCGCTTACATTCTTGCTCACCCCGGTTTTGACTCAGGTATTTTCGGCGACGTTCGCAACCCTGTACGCCTTCTCGAACACAACAATACCAAGAATCAGACTACCAATCTCTGGACAACAACTTCACTTGAAATCGCTGACATCGTTCCCGGTCTTAAGTTCATTAGCCGTTTTACATATAATATATGGCAGAACAATTACAAGAACTTCACTCCTATCATTGACGAGCCTGGTAAGCCTGACTTCACCAACTACCTCACTGTAAGCTCGGGCCGCACTGATAAGTGGATGACCGAAAACACTTTAACTTACGACAACTCTTTCGGTGCCAACCGTGTGAGCGCACTCTTCTCTACCACAGCTGATAGCTATAAAGGCCGCTGGCTAAGCGCAAGCGCCAATAATCTGCCCGACGAGAGCCCCTATCTGCAGTATCTTGCAAAGGCTGACCAAAACACCCTCGTTGCCACTGACGGCATGTATGGTCCTGACACTAACGTAGCTCTCGTTGCCCGTATCGGTTACTCTTTCGACGACCGTTATTTCGTGACCGCTTCATGGCGTCGTGACTACGCCGGCCGTCTTCCCAAAGAGCAGAACTACGGCGACTTCCCCGCTGTAACCGGTGCATGGAAAATCTCTAATGAAAAATTCTTCCCGCAGAGCGAATTTATCCGCCTCCTCAAGGTGCGTGCATCATGGGGTCGTGTCGGTAACCTTAGCTCAATCTGGCAGGGTTATAAGGCAGCTACTCTCGGCTCTACCTCTTCTAACCGTTTCACACAGTACGGTATCGCTCAGGGCGGAACTTACGGCGACATGATCTATGTAAGCAGCCTTGTCAACCCCAAACTCACCTGGGAAACTTCCGAACAGTTCGACCTCGGTCTTGACGCTGATTTCTTCAACGACAAGCTGTCAATTTCAGTTGACTACTTCAACAAACGCACTTACAACCTTATCCAGGACCAGACTCTCAACTGGCCCGACTATATCGGTCTCGGCAAGATGAAAGTGAACATGGGCGAAATCCGCAACCGCGGTGTTGAAGTTTCAGCAACATGGAATCATCAGGTTAACAAAGACTGGAGCTACACAATATCAGGCAACTACGCTTACCTCACCAACAAGGTAACTGACATCGGTATTACTAACGCCGACGGCACCAAAGGCGTATGGTCATCTTCCGGCAACGCTTTCCGTTCGATCATCCCCTGGATTTATCAGACAGCTGAAGGCGAACCCCTCGGATCATTCTACCTCATCAAGCATCTCGGCATATTCCAAAGCCAGGCAGAAATCGATGCTTACGTCGGTCCTGAAGGCAACAAGATTCAGCCCAACGCACAGCCCGGCGACCTGAAGTTCGAGGACTTCAACGGCGACGGCAAGATCAACGACGAAGACCGCCAGTACATGGGCAACGCAATGCCTTCATCTACTTACGCCCTCACTCTCGGCTTCACATGGAAGAAACTCTCAGTTAACGCAATGTTCCAGGGCGTGGGCGGCGCTCAGGCATTCTATGCCGCCAAGGCCGTTCTCCTCAACGACTGTGAAGGCAACTTCAACCGTTCGAGCGAAATCCTCAATGCATGGTCAACCAGCAACACAGGTTCTAAAATCCCACGTCTTTCTAAACAAGACAACAACGGCAACTTCACTACCGCAAGTGACTGGTATCTTGAAGACGCTTCTTACCTCCGTCTCAAGAGCATGACTATCAACTATGACCTCACTTCACTTCTTCAGAAGTGTTCTTACCTCAAGGAACGCAACAGCCGTCTCAATCTATATATCGCCGGTGAGAACCTCTTCACCATCACCAACTACTCAGGCGTAGACCCCGAGTGCGGCGGATTCGATGCAATGAAGTTCCCTATCTCACGCGCTTTCTCTATTGGTGTTAACTTAACATACTAAACTAATGCCTATCATGAATAAATATATTATAGCATCAGCGTTAGTAGCCTTTTCACTCAGCTCATGTAACGACTTCCTCGATGTGCAGCCCGAGGGTGATGCAATGACCACTAACTTCTTTACCAACGACCAGCAGTCAATTGACGCAATCGACCGCGTCTACGAAGATCTCCCCGTTGAGGATATGTTCGGTCGTAATCTCTTCTATGAGCAGGCTGCAGCCAATGATATCGTATGGGGTCGTTCACGTGGTTTCAACACTCTCGCAAGCCGTGAATATACCGGTGACGAAAGCCCGCTGCGTGACACATTCACCCGTTTCTATAACAATATAGCACGTTGCAACTACATAATCCACGGGTTGATGCGTAAGGGTGTGGACAACCTCAGCTATGTGGAGACACGTACTCTTGGCGAGGCTTTCTTCCAGCGCGGTTTCTGCCACTTCTGGATCGCCCACCGTTACGGTACTGACAAGCTCGGCTGTCCATTCGTTCGCTGGGAGGACTATCTGCCAGGTGAATACGACAACACCATTCCTCCTCAGCTGCCCACAGTAATGGACAACTACAAGTACATTGTAGAGGATATGGAGAACGCTATTAAATACCTCCCCAAGTTTGAGGACTATGACGTTGCCAACCAGGGACGTGCCCACCAGGCGGCAGCTCTCGGTTATAAAGCCAAGACTCTCGCTTACTGGGCAACTTGGGAACCCTCTAAATGGAATGACGTTATTACCTGCGTGAACGAACTCGAAAGCAAATATGGCCGCGGTCTTGCCGACTCTTACGAGGAAATCTTCGGATGGGATTTCGCTGACTTCTGGAACAAGGAGTATATATGGTCATTCCCTTCCAATTCCGGGTCATACGGCTCGCAGTTCGGTGGCTGTAAGCTTCCTGGTGTAATGCTCGTAAACAAGAGCTGGCCTATTCTTACTGACGCAACTTTCGGTGGCGACGGTTATAACGGCTGGGGCTATATCAAACCCACCAACCAGATCTACGAGGAATTCCTAAAGGACGGCGTGGACAACAAACGCATGCGCTACTCTATGCTCAGCTACGGTGACGAATTTGAATGGGTAGGTACTAATATGAGATTCTATGACGGTATGGACTATGCCGCAGGTTTCATGGTTTACAAGTATCAGCACCAGTACGGTCCTGCCAACTGCTTTAAAGACGGTATCGCTTGCTCAAACGCTGATAACGGTATGGTACGTATCAACTTCCCGCTGATGCGTTTCGCTGAAATGCTTCTTTTCCGCGCCGAGGCAAATATTATGCTTGGCAAAGGCGCAGAAGCTACTAAGGACCTCAACGCTATCCGCAAACGTTCAGGCCTAAGTGAGATTTCTGGTACAGCCACAATGAAGGAACTCTATCACGAACGTCGTTGCGAGCTCGCATTCGAATACACCAACTATCTCTTTGACCTGAAACGCTGGACTCGCTCAACCGACGCTACTATCAAGTCTATCGCACTTGCAGAACTTAATGCCCAGTCGATGGTCCGCCTGCATGAAGATCGTAAGAACCCCGATTCAGACTACGAGGTAATTGTATATCAGGGCTGCTCTGAAAAGATTCCCTATCAGGACTATATGATGACATTCCCCTACCCTTCACTCCAGGTGGTCAACTCTAACGGCGCTCTCAAGCAGCTCCCCGAGTACCAATAACAACCTGAGAACGAAATTTTAATACCGGAATTGACCCTAAAAAGTCAATTCCGATTTTTTTACTTTACAGGCTCATAATTTTGTTAAAAATAACGAAATTTTGGACGATATATAACTGAATAATTACTATTTTTGCATATTCGGAATTTTAAGCCGTAGCTTCAGTATACAACCAATACAACAACCCATAAACAGTCATAATATATTAAAATGAAGCTTAATCTGTCACCTGTCATTCTCATGGCCTTGCTTTGGTGGTCATGCAGCACTCAAGAGACAAAGACACCCGTAGAACTGGCTGACCCTATGGTGGGTACCGGATTTCATGGACACACGTTTCCCGGAGCGACCACTCCATTCGGAGCAGTACAGCTAAGCCCTGATACCCGGTCGGGCAACTGGGATGCCTGCAGCGGCTATCACTACAGCGACAATACTATAAACGGTTTCTCGCATACCCACCTGAGCGGTACCGGATGCTGCGATCTTGGTGATATACTCTTTCGTCCCACCTCAATGACGGTTGATCTCACCTCCGACACCCTTTTTATACCTGCAACATTCAGTCATGCAAGCGAGGTAGCCACTCCCGGTTTTTACAGTGTGAAACTTGACAACGAAGATATTCTGGTAGAACTGACTGCAACTCCGCACACAGGAGTTCACCGCTATACATTCGCTCCGGGCAAACCGGCACAGGTAATCATTGACCTTAACAACTCGATTGCCGGCGACGAGACTATCAACGAGGCATCCATCAATGCCGCCGAAGGCTCAACTACCATATCCGGACATCGTGTCACTTCAGGCTGGACTCCTCTTCACCACGTATATTTCTCAACCCAATTTTCTCAGCCAATCGTAAAGGCTGAAGTGGTGAAGGACGGTCATGCAGCTCTTCTCACTTTTGAAAATACAGGCGAACCATTGGTGGCAGCCGTAGGAATTTCGGGCGTGAGCGTTGATAATGCTGAAGAAAACCGTAAGACTGAGGTACCCGTGCTTGACTTTGATTTAGTGTCAGGCAACGCCACAAAACTTTGGGCCGACGCTCTTGGAGTCATTACCGTGGAAGGCGGCACGCCCGATCAACTAAAGAATTTCTATAGTGCGCTTTATCATACCATGATCTCCCCCAATCTTATGAGCGATATCAACGGCCAGTATCGTCGTAACAACGGGGAGGTGACAACAGACTCCCTAAATAACTTCTACTCGACAATGTCACTGTGGGACACATACCGTGCATGGCACCCCTTGCAGACCCTTATCAACGAGGAGCTGGTGTGCAACATGGTAAACTCAATGTTGGACATCTATGACGCACAAGGCGAGTTGCCAATTTGGCCGCTTGGCTCAGGCGAGACAGGCTGTATGATTGGTCGTCACGCCGTATCAGTCATTTCTGACGCCTACATTAAGGGAATACGCTGTTTCGATGCTGATAAGGCGCTCGAAGCCATAATCGCTTCATCAAATACTCCCCGCAAGGGAGGCGACTTGTTTGCTGAACTTGGCTACATACCCTGCAATTCCAAGCGGGAATCAGTTTCGTGTACTCTCGAATACAGCTATGACGACTGGTGCGTTGCCCGCATGGCGGAGGCTATGGGACGTCAGGAAGTGGCTGATGAATACTACCACCGTGCAGCCAACTATCTTAATGTGTACGACGGCGATACAGGCTTCTTCCGCGGACGCCGCACTGACGGCAACTGGGAACATCCTTTCAACCCCGCCGCAGTAAGCCGCGACCTTACTGAAGCTACCCCCTGGCAATACCGTTTCGGTGCTCAGCACGACGTAAACGGCATGATTAATGCCTACGGTGGTAAAGAACAGTTTACCAACGCTATTGATTCAATCTTCTTCACTACCACAACCGTTGAAGGTGATCTAAGTGATATAACCGGTCTAATCGGGCAGTACGCTCACGGAAACGAACCCAGTCATCATATAGCCTATCTTTACAACTACGTGGGAGAGCCTTGGAAGACTCAGGAAATGACACGCCGACTTCTTGACGAGATGTATCAGCCCACTCCGGATGGTATATGCGGAAATGAGGACGCAGGCCAGATGTCGGCATGGTATGTACTTACTGCTCTCGGACTGTATGACGTGGCTCCGGGCTCAGGTCAGTTCACCCTTACAACTCCTATCTTCGAGAAGGCGGTTGTTAAAGTTTCTCCTGACACTGCACTCACTATCCTTGCAAATAATCCCGGACGCAACCGTTATATAGAGAAGGTAGAACTCAACGGCAAGCCTATTGACTCTAACTTTGTTGACTATTCCGATCTAAAAAAGGGTGGCGTGCTTCAGTTTACACTGACCGATAAGCCTGTCATAAGCCGCGGCACCGATATCGCTACATCGGCTCCGTACTCTATGTCTTCAGGCAAAAGAGTGTCTAAGCCTTTCGTGAGAGAGGATATATTCATGTTTAAAGACTCTATTTCGGTAACAATGGGATGTGCCACACCCGATGCAACAATTTATTATACTCTTGACGGTAGTATTCCCACTGTGGAGTCGGCTCGGTACACTGCTCCTATAATAATCACGAAAACTTGCCCCATAAAAGCAATCGCTGTGCTCGAAGGCTACGAAAACAGTCCGGTAATGGAGATGACTGCAACCCAAACAACCTATGAACCGGCAACTAAAGCGACTGCTACCAAGGATGGCGTGCGTTATACTTATTACGAAGGTCTATGCGAAAAAACCGCTGACATTACCAAAGGCAAAAAGGTGAAGGAAGGCACACTCCCTGAACCCGGTATCAGCGAGGCACAGCAAGAAGATCACTTTGCGTTTATATTTGAAGGCTACATCAATGTTCCGGCCAAAGGTGTATACACCTTCCGCACTACCACTGACGATGGCTCGGTCCTTTACATTGACGGCAAACTCGTTGTCAATAATGATGGCGGCCACGCTGCCGTGTCGGCGCAGGGCGTGATAGGTCTGGATGCCGGTCTCCATCCTTTCCGACTACTTTATTTTGAGGACTACGAAGGCGAAGAGTTCGGCTGGGACTGGAAAATGCCGGAATCTGATGATTTTGCGCCCATCCCTGCTTCTGTGCTTAAATTTAAACTTTAATAACTCTATATCAATTAACAACCCTATATCAACATGAAAAAACTTCTTATAATTTCGGCAGTTGCTTTTGCTCTATCATCTTGCCAGGGAGAAAAGAACAACGACGCAACTCCGGCGGCGTTCAACGTCATGTCGTTCAACATCCGCTATGACAATCCGGAGGACAGCCTTGACAACTGGCAGTACCGCAAGGATCGTGCCGCCAATGCCATCCGCTTCTATGATGCTGATATCGTAGGTACTCAGGAAGTGCTGCACAATCAGCTTCAGGACCTTAAAGAGCGTCTGCCCCAGTATACTGCAATAGGCGTTGCACGCGATGACGGCAAAGAAGACGGCGAATACAACGTGCTTTTTTTCAAGACTGACCGTTTCGACAATCTTGACTCAGGCACTTTCTGGCTCAGTGACACCCCTGAAGAGCCCTCTCTTGGCTGGGACGGCGCATGCCGCCGTGTGGCCACTTGGGCCCGTCTGCGTGATCGTGAAAGCGGCAAGGAACTACTTGCGCTCAATACTCATCTTGACCATGTGGGTAAAGTGGCACGCCGTGAAGGCATCAATCTGATATTCCAAAAGGTCAATGAGCTTAGCCAGGGTGCTCCGGTGGTAGTCACCGGTGATTTCAACTCTGACCCGGGGAGCGACGTGATAGCACACATCACCAATCCCGAGGATTCCAATCACCTGACCAACACACGTGAGGTGGCAGAAGTGGTATACGGTCCATCGTGGAGCTGGCATGACTTCGGGCATCTGCCTTACCAAGCGCGCCCGCTAATCGACTATATCTTTGTGCGAGGCGACGTTGACGTAGAGCGTTTCGGCGTTCTTGCCGAGACTGAGAACGAACAATTTCTCAGCGACCACGCTCCCGTGCTTGCCACATTCACGCTTAACTAAATCTCGATGCATAAAAATATATTCACAGCTATGAAAATGATAAAAATAGCATGCCTGACACTTGCATGCGCAATGATTCCTCCCGCCCTTTATGCCGAAAAAGGACGTGACAAAGAACTAACCTATATCATGGAGAATCCCTATGATGTAGCAGTTATCGAAGCTCCCAAAGGTGATAAAGTAAAGAATGTTATCCTGATGATCGGCGACGGCATGAGCCTCATGCACATGTACTCTGCATGGACTGCCAACCGCGGAAAACTCTGGCTTGACAATGCCGAGTATGTGGGTCTATCCAAAACATATTGTCTTGACAAACTAATCACTGACTCAGGGGCCGGCGGCACAGCACTCGCTTCAGGAAAGAAAACCAACTACCATTCAGTGGGTGTTGACGGAGAGGGTAAACCCGCAAAGTCACTTATCGAGTATGCCAATGAAAAAGGTCTTGGGTCAGGCGTTACCGTAACCTGCCGCTTGTGGGACGCCACTCCCGGCGACTTCTGCTGCCATATTGTCGACCGTGACAATGAGGATGCTGTGATGGCGGATTATGTCAATACAAAAGCTGATATAGTGGTGGGAACCGGAACAGAGAAGATGGAAAACCGAGCTGACGGCCGTAACCTCTTTAAGGAGCTTGAGGCAAAGGGCTATCAAACTCCCCGTTCGCTCGACGACTTTGAAAAGATCAACGAAGGCAAGGTATTCTGCGTGACTCATCCTCACGACACCCCGCTGCCTGCCGACCGAGGCAACTACCTGGAGCGTGCGGCCCTGCACACCATTGATATTCTCAACCAGAATCCTAACGGTTTCTTCCTTATGATCGAAGGCTCACAGCTTGACGACTACGGTCACTTCAATGATATCGACCTGCTCATGCAGGAAGTTCACGACTTCGACCGCACCGTTGGTGCCATCTTCGAATGGGCGGCTAAAGACGGCGAGACTCTCGTCGTTGTAACAGCCGATCACGAGACCGGCGGTCTGACTCTCGTTGACGGAGACCTCAATGAGGGAAAAATCGTGTGCAAGTTCTCAACCGGGGGCCATAGCGGCGTGATGGTGCCTATCTATGCTTTTGGTCCCGGAGCTGAAAACTTTACCGGCATCATAGAGAATACAGATATTGCCAATCGTATAATGGATCTTCTGAAACTCAAAGAATGAAGAAAAAAATAATACTGACAGCCATGGCCGCAGCACTTTTTGTGCCTGCGGCCATGCGTGCTCAAAGCTGTGGCAACGACATCAAATATAATCTTCCGTATAAGAACACATATGTAAAGGAGCCTCTCACAGCCGAGAACATTTTTCGTGTGATGAAACCTGACAGCATACCCATAGGCACATTTGCCGAAGCTAAGGAGATCCTTCCCGCTCCTATCTGGCCCGGCCATGATAAGGAAATCGAGATGTACTGGAAAGCCTGGGAAATTGCTGTAAAGAATCTCACTCATCCTCAGGAAGGCTCAGGATTTGTCGTAACCTACATTGACACGGCATATAACGGCAATATTTTCATGTGGGATACATCGTTCATTCTGATGTTTGCCAAGTATGGCGCACGGTTCTTCCCGTTCCAGCGCACTTTGGATAATTTCTATGCCAAGCAGCATCCCGACGGTTTCATTTGCCGCGAGATCAAGGGAGACGGAGCTGATTGTTTTGAGCGATATGATCCCGTGAGTACAGGCCCAAATCTCATGCCATGGAGCGAAATGGAATATTACAAACAGTATGGCGACCTGGACCGCCTACATACAATTTTCCCTGTGCTTGCAGGATACTACAAGTGGCTGCGCAACAACCATACATGGCAAAACGGCACATATTGGTCAAGCGGTTGGGGTACGGGAATGGACAATATGCCTCGGGTGCCTGATGGGTATAGCCCGATTTACAGTCATGGACACATGACCTGGCTTGATACCAACCTGCAACAGCTAATGACGGCCTACCAGCTACTTGAGATGGGTTTTTTCACTGAAAGATGGCAGGAAATCGAGGACTTGGAGGACGAGGCCAAAATGCTTCAGAAATATGTAGGTGAAAACATGTGGAGTGATGACACCGGTTTTCTTCACGACCAGTATCGCGACGGCTCGCTGTGTCCTACCAAAGGGATAGGTGCGTTCTGGGCACTGCATACTCCTGAAGTTCTTGGCAAGGAAAAAATGGATCGCCTGGTGGCTCATCTCACTGACACCACTGAGTTCTGCCGACCCGGTATGGTCCCCTCAGTTTCAGCCGACAATCCCAAATATAAAGATAATGGCCGTTACTGGCAAGGTGGTGTGTGGCCCGGCACAAACTATATGGTGATCAACGGACTCGCAAAGAACGGTTACCGCGATCTTGCCTACGATGTTGCCACCCGGCATTATAGGCAAATTTTTGACGTATATAAGGATACCGGCACATTCTTTGAATATTATTCACCGGAGTCAGCTGAGCCCGGTTTTATGGCGCGTAAAGACTTCGTTGGCTGGACCGGTCTGCCCCCGATTGCCGAACTGATTGAATATATCTTTGGCATACGAGGCAATTATCCTGAGAACGAAATAGTGTGGGACATGCACCTTACTGACGAGCATGGCATTGAGCGTTATCCTTTCGGGCCCGACGGCACAATAGACCTTAAGGTGGACAAGCGGCGTTCGGATGCTGAAGAGCCCAAACTCTCTGTCAACAGTAATGTCCCTTTCAAACTGAGGATTATATACGGCCACAACAAGGAGAAGACTGTCAACGTTACACCCGAGCAGTCACGCTACTAACTGTAGTATTTGGTTATGAAGAAAGTATTTTATTTATTCTACGCTCTTTCGCTGCTGACTGCGTGCGAAGGAGCAACGAAAACCGAAGGTGTTGATCAGCCCGAACCTGCTTTTAAGGATGGTCACTTCAAGCTGGTGCAGTTCACTGATATGCACCTGAAGCCATTCGACGCAACTACTGACACCACTTTTGAGACAATCAAAGCTATCGTCAAGGCTGAAAAGCCCGATATGGCCATCCTCACAGGCGATGTGGTATGCTATGACCCCGCTACGGACGGTTGGCAACAGGTGTGCGCTCTCATGGAGGAGCTGGAGCTACCTTTTACGGTGGCTATGGGCAACCATGATGCCGAGTATCTCACCAAGGATTCTATATATACGATCCTTATGAAGTCGCCCATGTATGTGGGAGATAAAGGGCCTGCTGATATTCATGGATGCGGCAACTCAGCCATTGCCGTAAAAGGAGCTTCGGGTGCTACGGCTGCCGTTATATACAGCATTGATTCCAATGATTATCAGCCCAACCACAAGCTCGGTTACTACGACTGGATTCATTTCGACCAGGTTAAATGGTATAGAGAGACGGCTGAGAAGTTTAAAGAAGAGAATGGAGGCTCTCCTATTCCGGCTCTCGCCTTTTTCCATATTCCGCTTCAGGAATACAGGGAAGTACTGGACGACGACAAGACATTCGGCAACAAACGTGAAGGAGCCGGAGCACCTCCGGCGCTCAACACCGGACTATATGCTTCGATGTGCGAAAGCGGGGATGTAATGGGCGTTTTTGTAGGACACGATCATAACAATGACTTCGTGGGAATGAACCGCGACATAGCACTTGGTTTCGGACGCTGCACCGGCACGGAAGCTTACGGCGATTTTACCCGAGGAGCACGTGTGTTCGACATATATGAGGGGTCACCACGTTTTGACACATGGGTTGTTACTCCCGAGGGGCGTGAACACAAGTGGTATTATCCTTCGGGAATCAATGAAAAAGATGAACTTGAGATGGTGTATCTGCCGTCTGTCGAGCACAGTGACACGGTGCATGGTGTTGACTATATCTACTATGAGGGCATCATGAAACACACTTCAGCTATCACTGATGATAAGGAAAAATCAAGAGGCAGCATGGCTTACTGGGATATTTCAGCGGCGCCTGCCGAGGATCATTTTGCCTATCGTTTCAAGACGCATCTATATGTGCCCGAGCGTGGAGTATATCGGTTCTACACCTACAGTGATGATGGGTCGGTGCTCATTATTGACGGCAAAGAGATTGTAAACAATGACGGAGGCCACAGCACGCGTCGCCGTGAAGGCAAAGCCGCTCTTGAAGCCGGTTATCATGATGTTGATCTTATATATTTTGAAGATTATATGGGCCAACACCTCGAAGTGGGAATGTCAGGTAAAGAAATGCCTGAATCCATTATCTCCCCCGCCGCCCTTTTCCGCTGATAGGTAGGCGCCCGGCTGACTGGGAAGAACGCCGCCCTCGGCCTAGTCCCGTAGGGACTCAATAAGGTAGCCGTGGGTCATTGCGACCCACGGGTAAATAATACAATCTAAAGGATCGGTGCCATAGGTACCGAACACTCGCGCCAAAAAAGGAAGGTATTCAGCCCCTACAGGGCTGTGAGTCGTGTGGTGGATTTGCCTACCGTGGGTCGCAAGGACCCACGGCTACCATATTGGTGCCCGTCGGGCACCGTAGGTATCGATATAAGGTAGAACTACAGTTTGTTGACCTCGCCTATGAATAGAATTGTAGATGTAGAGACCTCCTTGATGAAGAACATGAACGGACGGTCAATTTTGATAGACGTAGACATTGGAGCAGAGTACCACCCGGAGCCTGAAACACTGGCCGCTACAGTACCTTTCTCGTCAACCTCTATGCATGTAGCATGCATTATTGGGGGAAGAGGTTGACTATATGAACTTGCTTTTGTGAATTCTGACTCATTAGAGAAAGCTTTGCTAATTCCCATATTGCCCAGCACGCTCCCCATATTTTCTATGAAGTCTATCTTGAATTTAGGCAATGTTATATCTACAAGCTCACAATACATCTTATCCAACCCGGCGTTTGCATCAGCAACCCTGAACGCACCGTCTTCTTTTAACATAACGATAGAGAATACGAAAGCCCCGTTTCCATACGGAATCTCAATATGCTGGTAATCATTATTTTCATAACCCCAACATGATTCACTGCTTTTAATATAACTAACCATTGAGACTGATCCGTCAGCGTTATAGAATTTATCATTATTGTCCAAATTGAATTTGTTTTTCCATTCGCTCTTGAAGTAGGTAGCATTGTAAGATGCGTACTTTATATAATCCTTAAGATTCTCCTTAAGGAAATCTTTTATCACTCCTGAGGTTTTTTTCTCACACCACTTGTTTATCTCATTCCGGGCATTACTACAGTTTAACGAATCAAGCACATGAGTATCTGCCCCATAATAATCCTTAAGCACACCTATATAATCCGGCAAGAGAACAATATCTTTGGCGTGCCACAAGGAGTTTGCCAGTGAGAATGTGGTTTTCTTGTCGGCTTTCACGAGGTTGGATAACAGTTCTGAATTTATGGAATTTATCTCAGCAAGCGACAATTTACCGTCGCCTAAAACGGATTCTATTTCCTTTTTAGTTTCTCCATCTGCTCCGTTGGCAATCATTGAGAGGTACTGGTAGAGACTTAGAGGCGATACCACAAAGTTTTCTTTGTCCTCTTTCAATGCATCCAAAAGCTTAAACGCAAATTCATTGTTAGCGTTTACGATTTCGGTGCCTCCTCTTGAAAGAGTGATATCCTGGCGTTCGTTGTTGTTTTGCCCCAACTCGTTATCATTGGCGCAAGATGTAATAGCAACGGCAGTAAGTGCTATCAGCATCGTTTTTAAAGTTTTCATCATATTTATATTACGAATTAGTAGTAGCCCCCAAATAGGGTCGTTTTTAAGGATTAAGAAGTATAATCGAAAATACAATTGGCAATATGTTGAAGAGGTCTATTATATAGATATGACAATATGCCGAATACTGCATGGCATACTGATAATTTTTTTCACAAAGCTAAGCATTTACTGATAATTACACAGCTTCTTGATTGCCTTAATTGGTTTCATAATTATAGTATTTGTATTAATATCAAAAATTACTCATAGATTGCGACTACGCCAATACAATACCTGTTTGAGCTGCATAAGAATCAACTGGAAAGGCCAGGATTAGCGCAGGAGTAAAGATAGCGATGGAGTACAATCTTTTCATAAAAATTAGTTTTAAAAATTTCTGCTACAAAAGTAGTTAGAATCGGGGGTAAAAACCAAAAAAATTAGTACGGAAATAGTACGGAAATGCAGATTAGAGCCGTTTCCGTACTGTTTTTATGTAAATCGTACGATTTTTTGTCTACAAGGCCCGGATAACCCGGTCAATATCTTTAAGGCCGAACGATCCATTAAGGATCTTTGCGCCGATAGAATTGCGTCGGGATGTGATGGTGCTCTTAGCACGGCCTTGTAGTATCGCCAGTTGGGATGGGGCAAATCCACACTTTATAAGCAGGATTGTATGTTGCTCCCAATCGTAGAGTTTAACTCCGAACAGTCGTGTAATGTTCACTCTGAATTTAGGGGAGCTTTTTACCACTATGGCTTCTATTTCATCCCATACGCTATCACTATCGTCAATTTGCCTACCTGATTTCAGATGGTCCAGGATCTTTTTATAGGCATCAGATTCTATAATCTCTTCGGGTACGGGATTGTCAAGTTCGGGGTGAGCGGCAATATCCATTAATTTAGCTTTCAGCTCTTCGATTAAATCCTCTTCATTCGGTATAACTGTTGCGTCTGCCATATTAACATTACTATTTGCACACTCCACATCCTTTGATTTGGCAGTCAGATTGTCCTTTATCAGGTCAAGATTTCTTGACATATTCTGAAGCTTGATAATTGTTGATCTATACCGGTTCTGCTTATACAGATATATCACGACTAATATGAGTATGATAATGATAAGCAGCACAATGACGATACTTAGGTGGTGGCTACGTCTTTCTGCCTTCTCCTTATTTTCAAGATGCTTGTTATAGTTGTAGCTTGCTTGCTGAAGTACAGCAAGCTGTTTGCTATTGAAATTCAACAAATCTTCCAGCGTGCTACTATACTCATTGACGTACTGTTCGATTGTCTTGCTGTCTGAGAATGCGCGCAGCTCGGGAGATAGGAGCACCCAATAGCCGGATTGCTTGTTGTAGGAATCTTCGGCCGATACAAGTTCTCGGGCATACATAAAAGCAGTGTCGAGTATACCGGCCTTTAGATATATTTTTGCGGCATGAGCTAATGCGGTGCTACGACTGACATGATTTACAGACTCCGGTATGCCCCTAATCAATATAAGAGCCGAATCAATTTGCCCCGTTTTGTATTTAAGAGAGGCAAGATCCAGTGACGATTTGGCTTGGATTGACGGAGACATATTCCTGCTCTTTTCAATAGCTTCCTTTAAATAGCAATCAGCCTCGGCAAATTTTCCCGCCTGCGTTAGGGTGTGGCCAATTAGGCATAGATCGTTTACCTCCGCTATAGTGGCGTTCAGTCGACGCTCCGTCTCTAATGCCTGCTTCAGATACTTCTCCGATTCATCGTAGAGCCTTAATATATTAAGCAGTCTACCCGTCTGACTTAACAATCTGAATTTCAAATTAAGGAATTTGTCAGTGGAGGGCAACCTGTCCAAGGCCTTTTGGTAATATTTCAGAGCGGAAGGGTAGTCGCCCATATCGCTGTACACACGGCCGCCGTAATAGAGCGCTTCGGCACACATGCCCTCGTCGCCTTGGTGGGAATAATAGTCAATGACATCAAGTATCAGGCTATCGCTTGTATGCGTTATATACGCTTTATCATTGGCCTTTATAGACAAAAAATCATAGAAATGCCTGTCGGAAGTGGACAGAGATGCGTAATCAATGCTGTCGAGGGCCTCAAGCGCACTGTGCGGATTGTCGGCTACGTAGTCAGAAATGTCTGAAAGCGCCTCCAATCGGTTGGTTCGGCTGCAGCCCAAAAACGCAATCGCGGCAGTCGCCAGCAAAAGAAAATTATATCTGAAGAATCGGATATCCATATAAAGCCATGGTTTAGGTCACAAAGGTAAACATCTTTTTTTAAACATACAAATTAAACTATTAGCTCGCCCTCGGTTGACTGGGAAGAAGGCCGCCATCGGCCTTCACAAAATCGCAAGGCTAATAACCCTCGTTGTAGCGGTAGGCCGATGGCGGCCTACCTCCCAGTCAACCTCCCCGGTCAATATCCCCAGTCACGAGAAAAGGCTCGTCCGGCATGCGGACGAGCCTTTTTTATACTGATCAGGAATTAGATTATTCCTGTGTTTCGGCGGGAGCCTCAGTAGCGGGAGCTGCAGCGGCGGGAGCCTCTTCAGCCTTCTTTCCACCGCGACGGCTGCGGCGTGTAGCCTTCTTCTCAGCCTTCTTGTTAGCGTCGTAGGTGGTGTTGTAGTCTACGAGCTCGATGAAGCAAGTTTTTGCGTTGTCGCCAAGACGGTTGCCGGTCTTGA
>CAZJKZ010000056.1:0-17986 GCA_964546885.1 uncultured Bacteroides sp. | reverse complement strand
AAAAGTATTTGATCCATGAGAATATTACTGGCCAATAAATTCTATTACCGCAGAGGAGGCGACTGTATCGCCATGCTCAACCTTGAACAGCTGCTCAAAGAGCAAGGACATGAGGTGGCCGTCTTTGCCATGGATTATCCGGACAACCTTCCTACCCCGTGGCAAAAATACTTTCCTAAAGAGATAAAATTTATCGCTGGTCCCGGGATGTTTGAGACCATGAAGCGCACTTTTGGAATTGGCCAAGTTAGGAATAACTTCATGCACCTCCTTAATGATTTCAAGCCGGATGTGGTGCATCTTCATAACATACACACACAATTGTCGCCGGTATTGGCAGAGCTTGCTCACCAAAGAGGAATAAAAGTAGTATGGACGATGCATGATTTCAAGCTGCTATGTCCAAGATACGATTGTTTGCGCCACGGCACCACAATCTGTGAAGAATGTTTCACCGACAAGCATAAGGTACTCGAGTACAAATGTATGAAAGGCTCGCGGATAGCAAGCTTAGTGGCATACGAAGAAGCAATCAAATGGAATAAGGACCGCCTGATGGCTTCTACCGACATATTTATATGTCCAAGCGCTTTCATGGGAGAGAAAATGCTGCAAGGGGGCTTCAACGCCGATAAGATAATGGTATTGCCCAATTTCATTGATGTAGAGAAATGCTATATCCCCGGAGCAATTTCACGAGCAGACTACTACTGCTATGTAGGTCGTCTCTCCCACGAAAAAGGCATAGCAACGCTCATTGACGCGGCTTCCCGACTTCCCTATCGGTTGATTATCGTAGGAGACGGTCCTATGCGAAACGACCTTGAGTCAAAAGCTCCCGATAATGTAGAGTTTGTCGGCTATAAAGGCTGGGAGGAAATAAAAGATATAGTTTCAAAATCGAAATTCATGGTAATACCTTCTGAGTGGTACGAAAACAATCCACTCTCGGTGATTGAATCCCTTAGCCTCGGCACTCCGGTGCTTGGAGCCAAGATAGGCGGTATTCCGGAGCTTATAAGAGATGACATTAGCGGTATGACCTTCGAAAGTGGGAACGCCTCAGAGCTCGCCGAAAAGATAAAGCTTATGTGGACTGCCCCATTTGACTACAAATCCATAGCCGAGGACGCAAAGCGAAAATATAATGCTGCCGCGTATTATGAAAAATATATGGATTTGCTGAAGATGTAAGGCTCCGTCACTCGGGGTGGCGTAGCCCCCAAATATAGTAGCCGTGGCACGGATCACAGGAGCCGACACTCCGCAGTGGCGTAGCCGGGTCACAGGAGCCGACACCTGGGGGTGGCGTAGCCACCAAATATAGTAGCCGTGGGTGAAACCCACGGATCACAGGAGCCCACACACCCCGGGGTGGCGTAGCCCGGTCACAGGAGCCAACACCCGGGGGTGGCGTAGCCACCAAATATGGTAGCCGTGGGTGAAACCCACGGACCAAATCCAAATCAATAAACACGACCGATTTATCGGTCGAATTCCTAATATCAAACATAACAATGTCCATTTCATTTTCACAACTACAATTCCATATCGTATTCGCGGTAAATATTCGACCAATAAATTGGTCGATTAATCATTGATGCCCAAGATCCGTGGGTTCCACCCACGGCTACATTATTCATACCGCTACGCGGTACGTTCCGCACGGGGTGGCATAGCCACCAAATATGGTAGCCGTGGGTAAAACCCACGGTTCTCAGGAGCCCACACCCGGGGTGGCGTAGCCACCAAATATAGTAGCCGTGGGTGTTACACACGGTTCTCAGGAGCCGAGATCCCGGGGTGGCGTAGCCACCAAATATGGTAGCCGTGGGTAAAACCCACGGTCAAATCCCAAATCATTAAACACGACCGATTTATCGGTCGAATACATATTATCAAACAAAACGATGTCAAATACATTTTCACAACTCCAATTTCATATCGTATTCGCGGTAAAATATCGGGATGCGATTATAGCAGATGAATGGCGAGATGAATTGTTTAGTTATATAGCCGGCATTATAAAAAATCACGGTCATAATCCGATAGCAATAGGTGGTTATTACGATCATGTGCATATTTTGATTGGCTGCAGACCAACAATTAATATTCCGATTTTGGTAAAAAATATTAAATTGGCAACAAACCAGTGGATTCAACCAAAATTTAAATGTAAATTTGCATGGCAGGATGGATATGGTGTTTTCACAATTTCCAAATCTCATGAGAAGGCCGTAGTCCAATATATTTATAACCAGCAGGAGCATCATTCAAAAATTGGTATGGTAGATGAGTTTAAACGGCTGTTAGATGTAAATGGTGTAGGCTATGAAGAACGGTATTTACCCGAGAAAATATTCGACCAATAAATTGGTCGATTCATCATTGATGTCCAAGATCCGTGGGTTCCACCCACGGCTACATTATTCATACCGCTACGCGGTACGTTCCGCTCGGGGTGACATAGCCACCAAATACGGTAGCCGTGGGTAAAACCCTCGGATCGCAGAAGCCATCACCCGTGGTGGCGTAGCCACCAAATATAGTAGCCGTGGGTGATACCCACGGTCAAAATCACAATCATTAAACACGACCGATATATCGGTCGAATACCTAATATCAAACGAAACGATGCCCAATACATTTTCACAACTCCAATTTCATATCGTATTTGCGGTAAATATTCGACCAATAAATTGGTCGATTCATCATTGATGCCTGAGATCCGTGGGTTGCACCCACGGCTACATTATTCATACCGCTACGCGGTATATTCGACGCTATTCAGAGTGTCCATCGGTGATGAAGCCCATACCTAGGGGTGGCGTAGCCACCAAATATAGTAGCCGTGGGTGAAACCCACGGTCAAAATCACAATCATTAAACACGACCGATATATCGGTCGAATACCTAATATCAAACGAAACGATGCCCAATACATTTTCACAACTGCAATCTCATATCATATTCGCGGTAAATATTCGACCAATAAATTGGTCGATTAATCATTGATGCCCGGATCCGTGGGTTTCACCCACGGCTACATTATTCATACCGCTACGCGGTAGACTTCGCCAGGAAGGCAGAAGGCGCCCTTTGTCCCAGTCAACAAACATCCGGTTCTACTTGAATTAAAAATATATATTACTATGCAACGAAATTTGATTTTTATACTATTTTCTCTGTCGATGGTAATGATTTTCGGCAAAAACGTAATTAATGATCGCTTTACTACAACCGATCATGTTGGAGGAAACAAAGTGTACACTTCCGACAGCCCTATTATTACTAAAGGCGCATACTATCAGGCTACCGTGACCGGATATGCAGGCAAGCATCTGTCGAATTGCACCGTAAAGGGTCGTAATTCCGATTCAGAAGATTGGGTGGACATTGCTACAATATCCGATAAAAGAAAAGTAAGCTTTCAGTCGCCCGGAGATTTCAGGCAGGTGAGATTTGGATGGAATAAAAGCACCACAGAGCAAAATACGATGATAAGTTATAGCATTGATGAGGAAAACTTTGATCATTCTGTACTTTATGTAAGTACGTCTTCAGGAAGTGATGCTAACTCGGGCACTCAGAAAAGTCCGTTTTACTCAATAAAAAAGGCAATTGCGATGCATCCAGAAGAGATACGCCTGCGTTGTGGCGATACTTTCTATGAATCTGTCAAAAGCGATGATATAGATTTTGCTTCATACGGAAAAGGGGCTAAACCGGTGATATCAGGACTGAAAATTCTGCCACAGTCAGCGTGGCAGCTTTCAGAAGTGGCGCCTTCGGGTATGAAAATATGGAAAGTGAATCTGGCTCTTGACAAACAATCTTACAAAGGTCTGCAATACGGAGGAAATAATATACTTAACAATATCGGCGGATTTGTAAGAGTGGGTAAATCGCTGTATGACTCATCTCTTTGCGGCAGCCGGAGAGTTCGAAGCTATGATGATTTGAAAAAAGCGGATGCCGAAAACTTTGATTTTTTTCAGCCTGTGGCCACTCCTTCAAAAAATACCAAATCCGGGAGCTTCGACTATGTTTACGTTTGTTTCAACGGCAATCCTGATGGCAATTTCGGTGTAATCAGTGGCTCGAACGGCATGACAATTGGCAACTGCGATGTATCCTCTATTTCAGTTAGATATTGGGGGCGTCATGGTATAGCAGGCAAAAGCAATGTTACGATAAGCGGCTGCGATATTTACGGTATCGGTGGAATGGTGCAATTGGAATATCAGGAGTTTGTGTGTCTGGGCAACGGTATCGAATTTTATGTGCACCATCCGGGTATAAGTAATTGTCATGTCACAGGCTGCCACATATCACACTGTTATGATGCCGGGCTTACTGTACAGGGCAGTGAGAAGGATCCTACTAACATGCAGCCATTAGAGGTGCACAATGTCACCTTTACCAACAACACAATAGAGAATTGTTGCCAGTCGTTCGAAGAGTTTATTGGTGGCAATAATCCTACTGACATATACTATGATTGCCTCTTTGCAAAAAATATTTCGAAAAACCCGGGTATAGACACAGGTTTTCGCTACAGCGACGGCAGATATAAGCGTAGCCATATTCTCACTTGCGAGAATAACAAAGCTACCGGCATGGTGTACAGCGATAATGTATGCACCAATGGTAATTATCTTTGTGTGCTAAGCTACCATGGAAAATATGCGCAGGGCACATGGAAGGGCAATAAATGCACTATAAAGAGAGGACAGGATTTATTAGGCAATTATAAAGGTACAAAAGACGTGATTAAGGTGCCAACTGACAAAGGCTCATATCCTACATTGGAGGCGGCGACTGAAGCCGCAATCGCCCTCTATCGTAAACTAACAGGCGATCTCACCACAAAATTCACAATAGTAGATTGAAAAGCAGGGTCTGTCGCTCATAGAGCCTACCGCGTAGCCACCCCGGGAAGTTAGGCAAGCAGCCGATAGCCGCAACGCAGAGTATCAGTGTCACTGTGGATGTACGCTCCCACCATGTAGCGTCGGGGCGGCTTCATCACCGGTAGGCACTCTGAATTGCGTGGAATATACCGCGTAGCGGTATAAATAATGTAGCCGTGGGTGAAACCCACGGTCCACGGCCTCCGCCAATGATTCGACCAATTTATTGGTCGAATATTTACCGATAATATGATATGGAATTGGTGCGGGGAGTAGGTTTTGGTCATCGGTGCATCAGTTATGTGGTATTCGACCGATAAATCGGTCGTCTTTTTTGATTTCACCATGGACCGTGGGTTGCACCCACGGCTACCATATTTGGTGGCTACGCCACCCCCCAGTAGCGGCTCCTGTGATCAGTGCCTCGGCTACTGTATTTGGTGGCCACCCCACCCCTCCGGTATCGGCCTCTGTGATCAGTGCCTCGGCTACTGTATTTGGTGGCCACGCCACCATGGGCACAACGTACCGCGTAGCGGTTTGAATAATGTAGCCGTGGGTGAAACCCACGGTCCACGGCCTCCACCAATGATTCGACCAATTTATTGGTCGAATATTTTTCGCTAATACGATATGGAATTGGTGTGGGGAGTTTGTTGTGGTCATCGGTGCATCAGTTATGTGGTATTCGACCGATAAATCGGTCGTGTTTTTTGATTTCACCATGGCCCGTGGGTTGCACCCACGGCTACTATATTTGGTGGCTACGCCACCCCCCGGTATCGGCCTCTGTGATCAGTGCCTCGGATACTGTATTTGGTGGCTACGCCACCCCGGGCGCAACGTACCGCGTAGCGGTTTGAATAATGTAGCCGTGGGTGAAACCCACGGGCCACGGCCTCCATCATTGAATCGACCAATTTATTGGTCGAATATTTACCGCTAATATGATATGGAATTGGTGCGGGGAGTTTGTATTAGAGATCGGAGCATCGGTTATGTGGTATTCGACCGATAAATCGGTCGTGTTTACTGATTGGGATTTGGACCGTGGGTTTCACCCACGGCTACTATATTTGGTGGCTACGCCACCCCCCGGTAGCGGCCTCTGTGATCCGTGCCTCGGATACTATATTTGGTGGCCACCCCAGGTGTCGGCTTCATCACCGGTAGGCACTATGAATTGCGTGCAACCTACCGCGTAGCGGTATAAATAATGTAGCCGTGGGTGAAACCCACGGGCCAAGGCCTCCATCATTGAATCGACCAATTTATTGGTCGAATTTTTTCGCTAATATGATATGGAATTGGTGCGGGGAGTTTGTTGTGGTCATCCGTGAATCGGTTATGTGGTATTCGACCGATAAATCGGTCGTCTTTTTTGATTCGGATTTGGACCGTGGGTTTCACCCACGGCTACTATATTTGGTGGCTACGCCACCCCCGGTATCGGCCTCTGTGATCCGTGCCTCGACTACTATATTTGGTGGCTACGCCACCCCCCGGTATCGGCCTCTGGGATCCGTGCCTCCACCTCCCAGTCAACGATAACCTTCGAAAAACAAAATTTGTATTCCCAATAAAAAAAAGCAAACCATATGGTTTGCTTTTTTTATTGGTTTACTATAAATTATTACTCTTCGGGAGCCTTGCCAATGAGATCCATGAACTCGTCGAGTTTGGGAGTGATGATGATCTCTGTACGGCGATTGCGCGCGCGACCAGCATCGGTGGTATTGTCGCCAATAGGATTGTATTCGCCGCGACCTCCGGCAGTAAGACGTGCGGGATTAACTCCGAATTTCTGTTCGAGAACCTGCACCACTGAAGAAGCGCGGAGAGCCGAGAGATCCCAGTTGTTGCGTATATTTGTCTTGTGGATAGGCACATCGTCGGTATTACCCTCTACGAGCACATCATAGTCATTATAGTCCTTGATGATCTTGGCGATCTTGCTAAGGGTTTCCATCGCACGGTCAGAGATTTCATAAGATCCACTCTTATACAACATATTATCGGCAAGCGAGATGTATACTACGCCTTTAAGCACCTTAACATCGACATCACGGAGCTCGTCACGCGACAGCGAACGTGTAAGGTTGTTGGTAAGCACCATAAGAAGCGAATCGCTCTTAGATTTAGCGTTGACAAGCTGCTTGATATATTTATTGGAAGAGTTAACCTCGTCGACAAGTTTTGCAATATTTATGCTACCCTGCTTTCCGGCGTTTATAGAGTTGTCAAGGCTCTTCTGCAATGCGTTGTATGCCTCTCGAAGTGCGGCATTGTCGCGTTTTGCCTCATCAAGTCGTGTTTCAAGACTTGCGACCTGGCTCTGCGCCTTGGCAAGTTCAACCTTAGTATCCTGATACTCAGTGCCAAGATTTGTGTATTTATCTTGCAGCAACTGATAATTTTTCTTGCTCACACAGCTGCTCATGGCGAGAGACATTCCCGCTACGGCTAAGACAAGTAATTTGATTTTTTTCATAATCGTAAATATTTTCGTTTACAGAGCGCAAAATTACTCATTTTTTTATAAATGGGCAAATTATTAGACTGATGGCACAACAACTTTTTGCGCAGATGTGCCGCATTTTATAATGTAAACGCCTCCGGGAAGCGAGATTGACGAAGCGCCTACAGCTGAACGCACGAGTTTGCCGTCGAGAGAGTATATTTCTACGCAGGCATTGGTATCTTTCACTATTATGCAACCGTTTGCCACACTTACGACAGGCATGTCAATGTCAACAGAAGCAATTCCGCTTTTGCCCTCGCATGCTAAGAAAGATATTAGTCCGTCAGCTTCAGTTATATCAGTTATAGGACAATCTACAGGCTCCTTAGCCCAAGTCTCAAGAGCCGGAGTAGTAGTGGAAGTTATGGAAGTAACGTTTCTTGTACCGGGAAATGCATCCCCAGCACGATTAAGTTCACTACGGCGGTTATCAGCCTCAATGAGATCTACATGCTGATGATAGGGTTTATTGTTGACTGTATTGCCATCCCAAATTTTTTCATCATAATGTATATGCCATACAAGCATACCGTGACCCGGGAGGTAAGCATCCCAACCGGTGAGCTGGCGGTTTTCAAGTAGGAAATATTCATTTTCGTCGTCTGTGCGTATGATACAGCACTGGTTCGTCATAATATTGTCAAGAGTGACTGCTTCCTCTTTACTTCCTATTTCATAAGGTTCAATCCAGCCTAAGGCGTATCTCTCAAATGCCGAGTAGGCCGGAGGAGTACGCGCATCATTATTATACGAGCCAATATCCATCACCGACCAATCGCCCGGAGTGAATGACGTGGATGCCACCGTAGAATATAGATCGGGCAAACCCATTACATGCGAAAATTCATGCACGAAATTACCTATCCCGTCAGGTACCCCGTTGGAAATCTCATTGGAGCACGCATACCTGTCGACTTTCACACCATCTAACCAAAGATAAGAATAGTTGTAGCTAAGATTGTAGGCATGAGGCCATACTGTGTCATCGCTGCCATATGCAGCTTCACCTTCTCCGGCATATATCACGTACACGTTGTCGACAAATCCGTCTTCGTCGAAATCGTAAATTGAGAAGTCAATCTCATCATCAAGAAGCTTGCATCCGTCAATTATCATCTCTTCAGGACGCAAGTCATCGCCGGTCGTTGTGTTGTTGGCACCGTAATATTTACGGGGTTTAGGAAGTTTGACAGGACCGTAAACATCGAATTGAGGAGTGAAAACACCCATCGAGTTTTCGCTAAAATAGTCAGCCGCACTTCCAGCAGCTCCATTTTCATTAAAACCGGGCTCATTCAATAAGCGATAATAATAGTCATAGGGATCTTCAATGCTAAACTCTACGTCCTGGTACTCTACGAGTATGACAATACCTTTTGGAGAGCCTGTAAGAGGGAAACAAGCGTCGGGGAACAGACCTGCGCTTCGCGACGAAGAAGTTCGCTGAATCTTAGCGTTAGCCATAGCGTCATACACCTTATCCATGTCTACTGTGGCGAGATAAGACTCTTCAACTGGCGTTCTTAGCATCGCTGGTGACGCATTTATATCTGACACCACAATATTCCCGGAGGCATCCACATTGGCATAACGCATGTATCCGTCGCGTTTTACAAGTAGATAACCGTCCTCGGTTAGATAGAAATGCCCGTACTCATCGCCACATTTTTTTACAGTGATTGTGGTGCCATCAGGTTGCACATAATGCTTGGGGCGCGGGTCGGCCGGCACAGCGTTGGCAGCGATAGTGGCCACAAGCAAAGAAGCAAGGAGACAAAAAAGGTATTTTGCAGGAAAGAAAATTTTATTTGACATAAGCTATATATTTTGCATATATTTATTTTGTGTTGGCGTATTAAGTCGGTTTTAACAACAAAAATATAAAATATTTGTCTAACTGCCTAAATTGGCCTATCACCTTTTACAATAATTAACCGAAAACACACGATGAAGCAAAAATATTAATCTTTTATTTCAAATTTCGACACAAAAATTTCAGTTATGAAAATATTTCACTACATTTGCAACATAATAACGAGTTAATTGTTATTCTGACTGTAATACGCAATGAAAGATAGCGTAACCTTGTCTATTACCAGTTCTTTTATGCATATTGCAAAAATTGCGAATACCTAACCATAAAACATAAATATCTATGCATCTTACACCTAAAGAAGAGGACAAGCTCAAACTGTTGACCCTCGGCCTCATTGCTGAGCGCAGGCTCAATAAAGGTCTGAAGCTTAACTATCCTGAATCAGTGGCCTACATCACATCTTGCGCACTCGAAGGCGCCCGTGAAGGCAAAACAGTGGAAGAAGTGATGCACGATGCAGCTAACGTGCTCACCAAGGACCAAGTGATGGACGGAGTAGCCGACATGATAGGTCTGCTTCAGGTAGAGGCCGTATTTACCGACGGTTCTCGCTTAGTATCTATCCACCAACCCATTAAATAAGTCTTTTGTATTAGGTAGTCAGCGACAGCCGCATACAGGCTTTTACTAAACAAAAAACTTACACCAAAAATTTTCAACCATCATGGATACAAACGCTTCTGAAAAGACATACACCACCCCTAACGGTGTATTCCAGGGACAGCCACCAATCGACTTCCCTAAAACCCCGGGCTACACCCCGGCACAACCATGCCCGGTAGGCGGTGTAATACTTGCCGACGGTGACTTAGAGTACAACACCGACCGTCGCACAGTAACCCTCAAAGTGCGCAATACAGGTGATCGCCCCATACAGATAGGCAGCCACTTCCATTTCTTCGAGGTGAACAGATATATGGAGTTCGACCGCAAGGCAGCTTTCGGTATGCACCTCAATATCCCCGCTACCACCGCCGTGCGCTTTGAGCCGGGTGAAGAAAAAGAGATAGAGCTCGTAGAATACGCAGGCAAGCACAGAGTAATCGGATTCAATGACCTTACAAACGGATATACCGGATACGAAGATACTCCGGCCTTCTATCCCAAGAAGATCGAATCCTTCCGCCGCATGCAGGAATATGGCTTCAAGTGCGTAACCGAAGAAGAGGCAGATGCCGAATTCACCAATACACCCAACGCTAAAAAATAACAGGAAATGGCTACTATATCAAGACAAGAGAACAACAACCTGTTCGGCCCAACCACCGGTGACCGAATCAGACTTGGCAACACCAACCTGTATGTACAGATTGAAAAAGACCTCCGCGTATATGGCGACGAAGTAGTATACGGTGGTGGCAAGACTATCCGCGACGGTATGGGCACAGCTAATACAGTGACCTCTAATGCCGGCTCTCTCGATCTCGTTATCACTAACGTAACTATCCTCGACCCGAAACTGGGTGTGGTAAAAGCAGACGTGGGTATCAAAGACGGAAAAATCGCCGGTATCGGCAAGGCAGGTAACCCCAACATCATGAAGGGTGTAACACCTACATTGTGCACCGGCCCCTCTACTGACGCTATCTCAGGCGAGCACATGATACTTACAGCCGCCGGTATCGACGGACACGTGCACATGATTGCTCCCCAGCAGGCTTACAACTGCCTCAGCAACGGTATCACCACCCTTATCGGCGGCGGTGTAGGTCCGACCGACGGTACTAACGGTACTACCATCACTTCGGGTGTATGGAATCAACAGATGATGCTTCAGGCCACAGAAGGCCTTCCCATCAACATGGGCTTCCTCGGCAAAGGCAATTCTTCTCAGCAGACTACTCTTGAAGAGCAGATCAAGGCAGGCGCTATGGGATTCAAAATCCACGAGGACTGGGGCAGCACACCCGCAGCTATCCGCTCATGCATGGAATGCGCCGACAAATTTGACGTGCAGGTAGCCATCCACACCGATACTCTTAACGAGGGTGGATATGTGGAAGATACTATTGCCGCTATTGACGGACGCGCAATCCATACTTACCATACTGAAGGCGCAGGCGGTGGACATGCACCTGACCTTTTGAAGGTGGCCTCTATGGCAAATGTACTTCCATCTTCTACCAACCCCACCCTCCCCTTCGGTATCAACTCGGAAGCCGAGCTGTTCGACATGATTATGGTATGCCATAATCTTAACCCCAAAATTCCGTCGGATGTGGCATTTGCAGAAAGCCGTGTACGCCCCGAGACACAGAGCGCTGAGAACGTGCTCCACGATTTAGGCGTACTCTCTATGGTATCTTCTGACTCTCAGGCTATGGGACGCGTGGGCGAGTCATTCATGCGTACATTCCAGATGGCTTCATACATGAAGGATGTAAGAGGCAGACTGCCAGAGGATTCTGACCAGAATGATAACTTCCGCGTACTGCGTTACCTTGCAAAGATCACTTTGAATCCTGCTATCACTTATGGTATCAGCGATATACTCGGATCTATCGAAGTAGGCAAGATGGCTGACCTCGTGCTTTGGGAACCCGCTTTCTTCGCTACAAAACCCAAGATGGTGATTAAAGGCGGTATGATCAATTGGGCTCAGATGGGTGATCCTAACGCTTCACTTCCCACACCTCAGCCCGTTATCATGCGTCCGATGTACGGTGCATTTGGCAAAGCCATGCCGCGTACTTGCGTTCGCTTCGTATCACGCGCATCTTTGGACGAGGGCTTGAAGGACATCATCCGTACAGACAATATTCTCTATCCTGTACACGGTTGCCGTCAATTGGGCAAGGCCAACATGTTGCTTAATGCAGCCACGCCCCAGATCGAGGTTAATCCCGAGACATTCGATGTGTACGTAGACGGTACTCTCGCCTATGTACCACCAGCCAAGGAGCTGTCTCTTGGCCAGCTCTACTGGTTCTCATAAAGAATTCTTCTATCATGGCGCATCATGATTTGTCATGGTGCGCCATGATTAATACTCCTACTAAAACAACTATTTTATTTATAATTATGGAAATATTTACCGAAATTATCGGCAATACCCATGCGCCTGAATGGGCTGAGAAGCTGCACGACGCAGAGATAGAATCAATTTATCTTGACCAATGGACAGCTCAGAAGAGCCGTTTCCTTGCAAAAAGCGATGCAGGAAATGAATATCCGATAGCCCTCAAACGCCAGTCGCAAATCGTAGACGGCGATATAGTATATTTCGACCCCGAACACAAAAAAGCCATAGTACTGAGGTTGGCTCTCAATCCCGTATTAGAGATTGACCTTGACAAACTAAAAGAAATGGCTCCTGAAGATATTATCCGCATCTCGGTAGAGCTCGGACACGCAATAGGCAACCAGCACTGGCCGGCCGTGGTAAAAGGCACCAAGGTATATGTGCCCCTCACAGTGGACAAGAAGGTGATGCTCAGCGTGATGGAGACACATAATATTGATAATATTACATATTCTTTCCACGAAGGACAGGAAGTTATACCCTATATGGCACCTCACGAAATACGCCGACTTTTTGGAGGAGCATCTCACGAAAGCCATGCCCATGTGCACTCTCACGACCATATAGAATATGCTCCGGAGCACCATCACCACCACCACGATTGATAAATACTAACTATCCCTTATTTATGAGCAGCATAATGCATCTACTGCAATTCACCGACTCGACATTCCCGGTGGGTACTTTTTCATTCTCCAACGGTCTGGAGACAGCGGCTTATCTCGGTGTGGTACATGATGCGGACACTCTTGAACAATACACACGCACGGTGGCCTTACAAGGTGCTTTCAGCGACGGAGTGGCTGCCCTTATGGCTTTCCGTGCCACCAATGAAGGCGACTACGACAAGATCGTACTCACTGACCATCAAATAATGCTCTTCAAGATGAACGACGAAGCACGTATGATGCTTAGGCGTATGGGTAAGAAGCTCGCCGAGCTTGGTATTCGTCTCTTCCCTGACGACGAGATTTTTACCCGCTGGCTTGCCGACATAACTGCCGACAAGACTCCCGGCAGCTATCCTGTGGCGCAAGGCATAGCGTTCGCAAAAGCAGGTCTCAACGAAAAGGAGCTTTTCGCAAGCCACCAGTACGGAATAATAAATATGGTGCTGTCGGCAGCGTTGCGTCTGGTTAGAGTATCGCATTACGACACACAAAAGATACTTTTCAAGCTATCTGAAGATATAGACGCATTGTATGAGAAAGCCAAAACCATGAGATTCGAGGATATGAATTCCTTCGTGCCCGAGATGGATATTTTTGCTTCAATGCACGAAAAAGGCAACATGCGAATGTTCATGAACTGATATTTTTCAAAACCAAAAAACAAACGTTTTCAACTATGTCAACTTGCAGAATAGGAGTAGGTGGACCTGTAGGATCAGGAAAAACAGCACTTATCGAAGCCCTTACTCCACGATTAATAGAAAAAGGACTTAGCGTACTTATCATCACTAATGATATTGTAACTACAGAAGATGCGAAGCACGTACGCAAAATATTGAAAGGTATTCTTGCCGAAGAGCGAATAATAGGTGTCGAGACAGGCGCATGCCCTCACACTGCCGTGCGCGAAGACCCGTCAATGAATATCGCCGCTGTAGAGGAAATGGAGGAGAAATTCCCGGATGCCGAGGTAGTGTTCATTGAATCGGGAGGCGACAACCTCACCCTCACATTCAGCCCCGCACTTGTAGACTTCTTTATATATGTAATAGACGTGGCAGCCGGTGATAAAATACCGCGTAAGGACGGCCCGGGTATATCTCAAAGCGACATACTCGTAATCAACAAGATTGACCTTGCTCCATACGTCAATGCATCACTCGAAGTGATGGACCATGACTCAAAGCTTATGCGTCCGGGCAAGCCATTCGTATTTACCAACTCTATGACAGGCGAAGGCATCAACGAACTCGTTGACCTGATATTCAAGATGGCATTGTTCGACAAAGTGAAGGAATAGTCCCATTCCATAAAAAGAGACATAACAAACTTCTTAAAAGACTACAATCATGAAACTGCATTACTCAGATTCGCCAAAGGTAGATTTCGACTCCTTGCCCGAAATGGCTCCATACCTTGAGCAACCTGACGCAATGTATATAGGATGCCCGGGCAAGCACGGCTATCTAAATTTAGGCTTCCAACTCAATAAGGAAGGAAAGTCAATATTGCGCGAACTCGACCGCCGCGCACCTCTGATAGTGCAGCAAGAGCTATATTTCGACGAGGAGCTTCCCGGCATGCCCTGTGTATACATATTGTCATCAGGTGGTCCGAATGTTGACGGAGACCGCTATGTACAGAACATAAGCGTGGGTGAAGACGCAATGGCATTCGTAAGTACCGGTGCGGCCACTAAGCTCGCCGAGATGAAGCGCAACTATTCCGGAATGCTCCAGACTATAAAGGTGGACAGAGGTGGCTACCTCGAATACCTGCCTGAACCCATAATACCCTGCCGCCACACACGATTTGTGTCAGATACAGAAATGGTGATACATCCGGAGGCCACAGCTTTCTATTCCGAGATTTATATGGGCGGCCGTAAGTACTACAAAGACGGAGAATTATTTGTATACGATATACTATCAGTATGTACCCACGGTCATCGTCCTGACGGCACCCCTCTTTTCAGGGAGAAATTCATCATCGATCCCGTAAACAATAACATGCGTCAAATTGGCATCATGCATAATTACGATGTATTTGCTAACGTGCTGGTGGTTACACCTCCTGAAAAAGCTGAAAAAGTATATTCTCAGACAGAAGCATTTATTGACCCATCACGTAAGTTGGCCGCCGGTATCACGCACCTCCCCAATAATGCCGGACTTTTATATAAAGTGTTAGGCATGGAGCCGGGACCGGTGAAAGCCATTGTACGTGAATTTTGTTCCAAGGTGCGTATGGCTGTTAAAGGTGTGCCTTTGCCCAAGGAATTTCCCTGGAGATAACAACTAACGAATCTCATAACCGAAAATAACTTTAAAATATGGCAAATCAAAACGTATTAGTGACATCGGTCAGCTCCACGCTTAAAGGAGCCGGACAAGTGATGTTTCAGGGAAGTGCCTGGACCGGTCTTCTCTTTTTGGCTGGAATATTCTGGGGTAGCTATGAATGTCATACTCCTCAGGTGGCCTGGGCTGCTTTAGTAGCATTGGTAGTGTCCACTATTGCAGGATATATAATAGGTGAACCACGAAGCGACGGAGAACAAGGTCTTTGGGGCTTCAACGGCATATTGGTAGGCTGCGGATTTGCCACATTTTTGGGCAATACCTGGCTTATGTGGGTGGCAATGATTTTCTGTGCACTTGTAAGCACATGGGTGCGTACAGCCTTTAATAATCTTTTAGCCCCAACTAAGGTAAGTTCGTTTACTTTCCCGTTTGTATTCCTCACATGGGTATTTCTGCTATCTGCTCGTATGCTTCATGGTCTCGAACCCACGGGTCTATCCACTCCGGAACTCACAGAGACCCTCAGCACCCATATTGATACAAGCTTTGGCTCTTTGGTAGTGTATTGGCTAAAAGGTATTGCACAAGTGTTCCTGGTCAACTCATGGGTTACAGGTATATTCTTTCTCGTAGGCCTGGCCGTATGCAGCCCTTGGGCAGCTATTTGGGCAGCCCTCGGATCAGCCATATCACTTGCTGTCGCATTGCTTTTCCATGCCCCTGCGTCTGACATAGCCAACGGTCTCTTCGGATTTAGCCCGGTACTTACTGCGATTGCCCTTGGCTGCACTTTCTACAGTGTCAATTGGAAAAGCGCACTTTGGTGCATAGCCGGCACAATAGCGACAGTGTTTGTCCAGGCCGGTATGGATGCTTTTATGGAGCCTTGGGGTATCCCTACCCTCACAGGGCCCTTCTGCATCGCCACCTGGCTATTTATGTGGCAAGGATATAAATTATCATTGAATGATAAACATTGAATAAACCGGGGCGCAGATTGATCCTGCGCCACGTTTTTATTTACCAATCCAATAATACAAAATATGAAATCAGACCTACACATTTCGCACACTTATACGATAGCTGACGCTCCGCTGCGAGGACGCGACTATTGGGTGGTGCTTGTATCGTCTATGGAACAAATAATCGGTACAGCCCTGTCATGTCTTATCGGTATAATGCTGCCTATGATGCAGCTTATAATGAATCCTGAGATGTCGAGTGTACTTCAAGGTATAGTAGGTGCAATGGGACTCATTGGTATAGGTTGCGGATCTATCATAATTGGCAGATTGAGCGATAAACAGGGTTATTTACTCTATTTCCGTTTGTGCCCTATAATTATTATTATAGGTTCTCTAATATGTCTGTTTTTAACATCGGTGCCCATGCTTATGGTGGGACTATTCCTTATAGGAGCCGGTGTCGGAGGCGGATATAGCCTTGATTCCGCCTATATATCCGAACTTATGCCTGATAAATGGAGAGCTGTAATGGTAGGAGCCGCCAAGGCGTCATGTGCTTTTGGCTTCATATTCGCTGCTGCGTTATCATTGTGGATACTCAAGCAACATCCGGATCCGCACATCTGGAATTACCTTGTATTGATTATCACAGCCTTAGGCTTAATCACCCTACTTATGCGCTTACGCTGGGCACAGAGCCCGGGATGGCTTATGCAACGCCACGAAACAGCCGAAGCACAAAAGGCAGCCACACTATTATTGGGCGAAGGTATCAAAATTCAACCTTTGGCTCCAACCGAAGATGTAAAGCCTACACCATTGGTAGAAATGTTCAAAGGGAAAAATCTTGCAAAAGTGGTATTCAGCGGTATACCCTGGGCGTGTGAAGGTTTAGGGGTGTATGGATTCGGAGTGTTCCTACCCGCCCTTATAATGGCGTTGGGCATGGGCTCGCCGCATCTGACCGGTATGGACAAAGTGATAGAATCTGTGGAGAACACCACCATAGTGAATTGCTTTATTCTGCCAGGCTTCATTATCGGCTTGCTGCTCGTGCGTCGCATCAATCATGTGAAAATGCTTTATTGGGGCTTTATCGGTAGCGCATTAGGATTGGGTATATTGCTTTGGGCCTCCCTCGCCCACCTCCCTTCATGGGTGATGATAATCGGATTCCTGATATATGAGCTTAGTCTTAATGCAGGTCCACACCTTATTACATATATAATACCTGCCGCCATATATCCCGTTGCCGATAGAGGAGCCGGATCGGGCATAGCAGCATTGTTAGGAAAGACCGGAGCAATAGCCGGTGTGATACTAATGCCGATATTATTGAGTGCCGGAGGCATTAAGCTTGTATTGATTGTATCTATAGCCGTAATGCTTTTAGGAGCCTTAATTGGACTGATCTTCGGAAAAATTTTAAAGCTGATTTGAAGCAAAAGAATAGCTCGGCATAAATCAGATGGAAAGCTCGAACGGAATTTAGTGTTAACCAAAGTTAATATTAAATTCCGTGTTTATTAGTAATCAGTTATTTACATAATAATCTAAATTTTTATCGAAATTTTTTCACAAAAATATTTGCACAGTACAGAAAAACGTCGTAACTTTGCAGCGCAAATGAGAGATAAACGCTCTCAAAGAGAACATTAAAAGAACAAGCCTCTTTAGCTCAGTTGGCCAGAGCACGTGATTTGTAATCTCGGGGT
>CAZJKZ010000055.1:0-18413 GCA_964546885.1 uncultured Bacteroides sp. | reverse complement strand
TAGTAGTCACACCGAGAGCGATTGCCGTGACCTTTCCGTTTTCAACGGTTGCTATTGCCGGGTTGCTCGAAGTCCATGTCACTGTCTTGTCTGTGGCGTCCTGGGGTAGGACTGTCGGCACGAGAGTAGTTGACTGCCCGACCATCAGCTCCGCTTTGTCTCTGTCGAGTGCGATGCTGTCCACCGGGGTAGGAATCACGGTCACCACGCATGTGGCGGTCTTTCCGTTTGATGTAGTTGCGGTAATAGTAGTCACGCCGAGAGCGATTGCCGTGACCTTTCCGTTTTCAACGGTTGCTATAGCTGGATTGCTCGAAGTCCAAGTCACTGTCTTGTCAGTGGCGTCCTGGGGAAGCACTGTTGGCACAAGAGTAGTTGACTGGCCGACCATCAGCTCAGCTTTGTCTCTGTCGAGGGCGATGCTGTCCACGGGTGTTGGAATCACGGTCACCACGCATGTAGCGGTCTTACCGTTTGATGTAGTGGCGGTAATAGTAGTCACGCCGAGAGCGATTGCCGTGACCTTTCCATTTTCAACGGTTGCTATTGCCGGGTTACTCGATGTCCATGTCACGGTCTTGTCGGTGGCGTCCTGTGGAAGGACTGTCGGAATAAGTGTTGTTGACTGGCCAACCATCAGCTCGGCTTTTTCTCTGTCAAGGGCGATGCTGTCCACGGGTGTTGGAATCACGGTCACCACGCAGGTGGCAGTCTTACCGTTGGATGTGGTTGCTGTGATTGTAGTCACGCCGAGAGCGATTGCCGTGACCTTTCCGTTTTCAACGGTAGCTATAGCGGGGTTGCTTGAAGTCCAAGTCACGGTCTTGTCGGTGGCGTCCTCGGGAAGCACTGTTGGCACAAGAGTAGTTGACTGCCCGACCATCAGCTCAGCTTTTTCTCTGTCAAGAGCAATGCTGTCCACGGGTGTTGGAATCACGGTCACCACGCATGTGGCGGTCTTTCCGTTTGATGTAGTAGCTGTGATTGTAGTCACTCCGAGAGCGATTGCCATGACCTTTCCATTTTCAACGGTTGCTATAGATGGATTGCTCGATGTCCATGTCACGGTTTTGTCTGTGGCGTCTTGGGGAAGGACTGTCGGAATAAGTGTTGTAGACTGGCCGACCATCAGCTCCGCTTTGTCTCTGTCAAGGGCGATGCTGTCCACGGGTGTTGGAATCACGGTCACCACGCATGTGGCGGTCTTACCGTTTGATGTGGTAGCGGTAATAGTAGTCACTCCGAGAGCGATTGCCGTGACCTTTCCGTTTTCAACTGTTGCGATTGCCGGGTTGCTCGATGTCCATGTCACGGTCTTGTCGGTGGCATCGGCTGGTGTTATGGATGTCTTCAGCTCCACAGTCTCGCCTACCTTCATGGTGTGGGATGTCGGGTCGAGAGTAATATCGGTTATGGCCTTTGGGTTGACGGTTACTTCGCATTTGGCTGAAACTTCGCCGCATTTGGCGGTTATATTCGCGTAGCCTACCTTGACGGCAGTCACTTTGCCGGCTGCGTCCACCGATGCGACAGCTGGGTCACTTGAAGTCCATATCACAGTCTTGTCGGTAGCGTCGACTGGTGTTACGGCTGCCTTCAGTTCCACGGTCTCGTCTACCTCCATGGTGTGGGCTGTCGGAGTTAGAGTAATTGCGGTTGCCGGTATTGTCTTAGGCTTTACAGAGATTTCGCAGGTAGCCGTCAAGCTTCCGCAAGCTGCGGTTATCGTTGCGGAACCGGCATTAACGGCAGTCACTATTCCGGATTCGTCCACCGATGCAACAGTCGGGTTGCTTGAAGTCCATGTCACAGTCTTGTCGGTAGCGTCGACTGGTGTTACGGCTGCCTTCAGTTCCACGGTCTCGCCGACCTCCATGGTGTGGGATGTCGGGTCGAGAGTAATATCGGTTGCGGTTATGGTCTTGGAGTTGACGGTCACTTCGCATTTGGCTGAAACTTCTCCGCATTTGGCTGTTATGGTTGCGGTTCCTACCGCTACGGCGGTTACTTTTCCGTTTTCATCTACTGTTGCGATTTCCGGGTTGCTTGAGGTCCATGTCACGGTCTTGTCGGTAGCGTCGTCCGGTGCTACGGTCGTGTTCAGCTGCACGGTCTCTCCGACCTCCATTGTGTGGGAAGTGGGGTCGAGTGTTATACTGGTTGCCGAAATAATCACAGTTACTAAGCACTCAGCTGAAGCCTCTCCGCATTTTACTGTAATTACAGCCTTACCAACGCCTTTTGCCGTCACTACTCCGTCAACTACAGTTGCAACTTCCTCGTTGCTTGAAAACCATTCTATTTCGTCTGTTGTATCAACTGGTACAGGGGTTGCTGTTAAAGTGTCTGTAGCTCCTTTTTCAAGAATTATTTCACTCTTATCCAAGGAGATTCCAGTTGCCGGTACTTTGACTGTCACCTCACATGTAGCTTTCTTCCCGTTGGAAGTGGTAGCGGTTATAGTTGCGATGCCTTTAGAAACCGCAGTGACTACTCCATCTTCTGAGACTTTAGACACAGATTCATCGGAGGATGACCAAGTCACGGTTTTGTCGGTGGCATTGTCGGGAGAAACTGAAGCTATCAATTTTTTAGTCTCTCCTTTATTTAATTCAATCGATTCCGGATCAATAGTGACGCTTTCGGCCGGGATGGAGACAACCTTTAGGGTGATTTCGTCGCTTACTTCTCCGGTCAAGGTAGAGCAGGTGGCTGTTATCTGTACCTCACCAAGGGATAAAGCTTCAATTTCAACAGTATGGTTCGTTTGATCAACAGCTATTATTTTAGCTATTGACTCATCGCTTAAACTCCATGTCAAATTCTGATTGGTGGCGTCTTCAGGATAGATTTTAGCTTTAATCTTGGTGGTAGCACCCAACTGGAGTTCCTCCACCGGCTCGATCTTCACGCTGGTGGCCGAGATTACGACAGTGACTTTAGCTTCGGAGGAAAGATTTCCCCTGCTCACTGTTACGGTTGCCTCCCCTTGCCCTACAGCGGTGACCACAGCACTTTCCCCTTTGGCACCAGTTATATTACCGATAGTGATTACAGATTCATTGCTCGATGACCAATCAATCCTGGTTCCTGTTGCATCCGGAGGAGAAATCAATACTTTGAAATTCTCATTAGAACCCTTTTCCATCGTTATCTCTGCCGGAAGTAACGTTAATCCTTCTAATGGTGTAGTCACATTGACCGTACACTCTGCTTTTTTACCATTGCCAGTGGTAGCTCTAACAATGGCTTCCCCATTACCTTCTGCTTTAATGATATACTCTCCATCGTTCTCGTTTACGGTCGCTACAGACTCATCTGAACTCGTCCAGCTAACCCCTTTCACCAATAATTCGCACTCCGGTGAATATGTCACCGTTAGATTGCCATTATCAAATCCTGTATTTTTGTATAGGCTTAGGTATTCAGGACTTAGTGTGATGGATATCGGCAATACGCCAATCGTGCTATATTCTGGACAGTAGAACGGCACATCATCATCATCTTCGAACGGCACATCATTATCGTCTTTGTCGACAAATTTAATTTTAGAAATTTTAAGATCCCCACCTATGAAAGTGTCAGCTGCACTTACTTTAATTGAGAGAAGAACACCGCTGTCACCCTCAATAGGAGGCTGTGGGTTGGATGATGAAAAAGCAGCTATGTACCAAGTGCCGTTTATTTGATTACTGATTACCTGATAAGAGCCATCAGTACGGTCAGAATTGAGAGTTATGTCACTCTTATTTTCAATCTCGAGTCCGGCAGGGAGAGTTATTTCGGCTTGAAAACCGTAGAACTCACTGCTATTGTCAAGCATAAACTCGATATTGGGGGAGGTGCCCGGCTCGATATTGGTATCTTCTTTCAGGTAGAATTTATTTTTTGAAAAAGCCGGCGTTGCTGCTAATGAGAGTAGCAATGTCAGTATGACGCATATCTTTTTAAAGTTATTCATCATCAGGTATTTTATTGTAAGGCACGACCCGTGCGCCCATAAAAAGTTAGTTTACAGTGATTTTTGAGGGGTTGACATGGAAAATAACCTGCACCGTGTTATTCGTCAGGGGAGTATAAGTGAGTTCGCTCTGATTTCAGCCGGATACGTGCATTGGAACTCATATTTATCCTCCTCATTGCCGGAAGAATCGTCTGCTGCTTTGGCCGGAAGTGCCGCAGCAAGCAAGACCAATAAGTTTAATAATATTTTTTTCATTATGCAGTGAAGTTTGAGGATTCTTATACAGTTGATTTTAAGCTTGTACTATGTGGGTTGTGAAAGAGGTTAAAAAATAAGTGCTGTATCAGTGTTCGTAGATGAGTTAGATATGAACAATAGAAATTATCAAAAATCTTCAAATTGCAAAATTAATGACTTTTATCGTAATTTGCAAATAAACAGCGTAATTGTGTCAAAAAATACTAACTTTGAGCCTTAAGTGAGCCATGTGGGGCATCTCCGGGATCGTGTTGGTTGACCCTCCTATATGTTGGATTGTGGTGCTCCGCCACGGAGATATTTTACGTTTTTTTACAATTGCGTCCCGCAGCTGTAAGTTATTACGGCTGCGGGACGTAAAATCCGCTAAATGGTTGTGTCAGACGATCAGTTGATAGAGATTTCGTCGACAAATATGAATCCGGGCTTGCCGGCACCACCATGCCATTGCGGCATAGAGCGCTCCGACTTGACAGTTACCTTTACGTAGCGTGCTTCAACCGGAGAGAACTTAAGCGCGTGAGAAAATATACCATTGGTGTGAGCCGTGAGACCCGGATAATCCTCAGAAGCCACCTGAGTGTAGGTCTTGCCATCCTGAGAGACAGCAACCGACATGCCCCGGGCATCGAAAATCCAGTCGCCTGTGGATACGCATGTGCGCACTCCGGCTTCGCTTATCGTTTCCGTCTTCTCAAGATCCACTACAGCCACCATATCGTCGCCTACGAATCCTACCCAGTCGCCGTTGTTAAATCCGTTGACACCATACTTGCCGTCGGTAAGAGTGACGCCCTCTTTAGCCTTATATTGCGGATGCGGAGCATTGACGAGCTGCACGGGATGCGAAGTGGCCTTGCTGAAGGATACGCTGTCGACATACACGCGGCTGCTGCCTGTAGGACGCATGGCCACAGCCTTGATGACAGATGACTTATCGATAGTCACGGGAGAATCATAGAGCGGAGAGGCCTCAGACGGCTCTGTGCCGTCAAGAGTATAATAGATAGGGGCATCGTCGACAGTCATAAGTTCGAGGACCACGGTGTGATTTTCAGGATCAGGAGTTATGGAGCCTGAAACGTTGAACATGTGCTTGGCATAGCTGTAGCCGTTGGCATTGTAGTGGTTGATCATCTGAGGCACACGTGCGGCAAAGGCTTTGTAGTTTTTGGGTGCGTTGCTCCACTGCACCTCGCTGAGAGCCGCCATACGCGGGAGCTCCATATATTCTACCTGGCTGAATGTGGGCATATACTCTGTCCATAGATTGGCTTGCACGCCGATGATGTGCTTGCCCTCCTCATCATTTAGAACCGACGGTATAGGCTCGTAGCTATACACACGCTCTACGGGCAGATAGCCGCCGATGGCATCAGGCTCGTTTTCACGGTCGAGAGTCTGGTAATAGTCGAAATACATATATGAGTTGGGAGTCATTATCACATCATGGCCTTGCTTCGCGGCCTCAATTCCGCCAGCCTCGCCTCGCCATGACATTACTACCGCACCGGGAGCCAGACCGCCTTCAAGAGTCTCGTCCCATCCTATCATTTTGCGGCCTTTGCTTGCAAGGAAATCGCTGGCGTGGTGGATTACGTGGCTCTGCAGCTTTTCTTCTTTGGTGCTGTGACTGTCAGTTTTGAGACCAAGTTCGGCAATCTTTGCCTGGCACTTCGGGCATTTCTCCCACCGACCTTTCGGACATTCGTCGCCGCCGACGTGGATGTATTCGGATGGGAACAGCTCAACGATTTCACCCAGCACATCGTCGATAAACTTGTAGGTGGAATCGTTGCCGGCACAAAGCACGTCGTCGCTGACTCCCCATATCTGCCATACTTCGTACGGGCCGCCTGTACAGCCAAGTTCGGGATAAGCCTTGAGGGCTCCGAGCATGTGGCCCGGGAGGTCGATTTCGGGGATAATGGTCACATGGCGGTCTTCAGCATATCTAAGAATTTCGCGTATTTCGTCCTGGGTATAGTATCCGCCATAAGGGATGCTGTCGTACACGCCGCTGTTATGGCCGATCACCGTGCCGTCGCGTTTGGAGCCGAGCTCGGTGAGGAGCGGACGGCTCTTGATCTCCACTCTCCAGCCCTGGTCGTCGGTAAGATGCCAGTGCATAGTGTTGATATTATGGAGAGCTATCATATCGATGAAGCTCTTTACGGAGTCGGTAGGAAAGAAATGGCGCGACACATCGAAATGTGCGCCGCGATATGCGAATCGTGGCGAGTCGGCGATCTTCACTGCAGGAAACACCACATTGTTTTCTCCGGCTTCAGGAATGGCCTTGCGAAGTGTCTGGATGCCATAGAAAGTGCCGGCGTCGGATGCGCCGTTGATTGAGATAAGGTCGGGAGTGACGGTCAGCTCGTAAGCCTCGGGATTGTCGCCTCCCAGATTGTCGGCAAGTACTATTGCATTGGTTGAAGGCGAGCTTTCGGTGAGCTTGAGATCATGACCGGTCATCTGCTTGATGTATTCCGCGAGGCGCTCGGCATCATTCTTCAATCCGTCGTTGCCGGCAGGATATGCAATCTGTGTAGATGAAGATAGAGTGAACCCGTTGCCTTCGGTCAACTCAACACTCTGGGGCAGAGGAATGACGTCATATTTTGCCGTCACCTCGCCACGGTGGGCACAAGCAGCCAGCAATGCAAATACTGCTGCCAGGCCTAAAAATTTTAATTTTCTCATGGTGAGTAGGATATGAATATATTTATTGAAATGTATTTATGCGGCAAAAATACTAAAAATATTCAAATCTCGCAAACTCAAAAAATCAGAGTGCTTCACTCCTTCACCAGCACTCTTGCTACTCCGTCGCAGAAGTCCTTAGCGTCGAAAAACTTAGCCTTGAATGCATAAGCGCCTGTTTTGTCAATAAAACCCCACTTGGAGGTGGCGCCCGTTTTGACTCGTGCAAAACCTTCGCAGAAAGGTTCGGCGATAAAGAACGTCGGCGGAATTATGAAGGTGCCGTTACGGTCGATATAGCCATATTTGTCGCCTTCTTTAGCAGGGAACAATCCTTCTCTAAATTTTTCTTGATCGATTATGGCAGTGGGGTCAGCTACGGTAGCGCCGGATTTGTCAATGTAGAAGTCTTCAAATTTTTCGACCACACGTGCCAATCCATGCTTGAAACTTTCGGCAGCTTTATATTTAGGGGGAATTACGAAATTTCCGCTTTTATCGATGTATCCAAACTTAAGGTTTTCTCGGGCTACCGCAACGCCATCCTCAAAATCGCGCGCATACTCAAATTTTGGCTCGATAACATACTTGCCCTCACGGTCGATATATCCATACTTGCCGTCGACTTCGACCCATGCCAGACCTTCGCTGAACTCTCCTGACATATCATACTTTGGCTCTACCACGTAGGCTCCTGATTTGTCGATATAGCCGTATTTACCGTCTACTATTACCAGTGCTCTATCTTCATGAAACTCTGTAGCTTTATCAAATTTTAGCTCGATAACATATTCTCCTGATCTGTTGATGAATCCCCACTTGTCATCGACCATGACAAGCGCAAGACCGTCAATGAAATTACCGGCCGACTGAAATTTTGGCTCGATAACATACTTGCCGCTAATGTCGATATACCCGCGCTGATAATCTTTTTTCACCACTGCCAGACCTTCTTGAAAGTCGGACGCGCCGTCAAACTGAGGTTCTATTATATATTTACCTTTTGTGTCGATGTATCCCCACAAGGATATTTTTTCTTTTTTCATATATTGAAATATTTCGTAAATCTTTATAACCTTTATAACTCAACTTTTGGCTTGCTCAAGCTGAATTGCAAAGATAATAAATATCGGAGAAACATGCAAAATTTCCGGGACACATAACAAATCTCTGTGTGAAAAATTCCATATAGGTATTGTTTACAAGCGTTTTCTGTTCGACCGATAAATCGGTCGAGGGAGGGCTTATTTACCTCAATCCGTGGGTTTCACCCACGGCTACCAAATTTGACCGCCACGCGGTCATTCCAAGGCAGCACATCGGATTCGTTAGGCGACCTTAGTGTAGAGGTGGCGTAGCCACCGAATATTGTAGCCGTGGGTGAAATCCATGGCTACCAAATTTGACCGCCACGCGGTCATTCCAAGGCAGCACATCGGATTCGTTAGGCGACCTTAGTGTAGAGGTGGCGTAGCCACCGAATATTGTAGCCGTGGGTGAAACCCACGGATTGAGATCCACCCATACGCCTCTCGACCGCGTTGCGGTCGAATAGAAAAGATGTTTATGTATTCAAGACCGACTATGTTGAGGAGTAGACACAGGAATTTGTATGTGTTCCAAATTTCCTGCCGTTTCTATGTATGATATTTTTTACCGACGGTTAGCGCTTGCTGCGAGGGACGAGCAGCTTATCTGATAGCCAGCGGCGCACAGGGGCGTCGTAGAAGCGCATTACGAGCCATGCAAGCAAAATGATACCGAAAAACATTAATACGCAAACCCACCATACGCTGTTGAAGGTAAGGCTGTTGCCCCACACCCACGCATAAAATAGATACATCAGCGGATAATGGACGATATAGACAGGATAGGAGATTTCGCCGAGAAAATTGCATATTGCCGTAGAGCTGCGATCGGTGGTGTTGCCGCAGGCGCCTATCCATACCATTGAGGGGAATATCAGAAGTGTGGCGACGAGATCATAGATAGCATTGGCCACGGAAGGCTCATCACCACCAACGTAGGGCATTGACAATAAGACCACCAGCATGGCGGCGCAGATCCAGAATGCCCCTTTGATGCGGCAGGGGCGAAATTCCCGGCTCAGGAGCAAGCCGATCCCGAATGAGAAGGAAAGACGGAAAAAACCACCTATAAAGCCACCGTCGGCCATGCTCCAACCTACGCCTAAATGGTAGGTGCCCGACATATTGCCGATAGCGCACGCCGACAAGCCTATGGCTGATAGACCGACGAACCAGCGCAGCGCCCGACGGGACAGACGGTGAAGAAAGAATGCGTACATGATCGAACCGATGTATTCGAAAAACAGCGACCAACTCGGGCCGTTGAGTGGAAACATCTCGCCGTTGCCCCTTACGTCAACAGCTGCAGCCGGTAGGGTAGGTATCATAAACAGCCCGAGAAGGAGAGCCAAAAGGATATGATGCCACTCTACTGAGCTGCCATCCCATTTGACGGATCCTTGCAGGATGAAGGCGAGTGTGCCGAACAGCATAGCAAACACCACCATAGGCTGCAATCTGATGACACGTCTGAGCATAAATCGCCATGAGGTCATGCCTCGCTTCCAACGGCCGTCGTAGGCGTATCCGATAACAAAGCCTGACAGGACGAAGAAGAAATCTACGGCGAGATAGCCGTGATTGAATGCTTGATCTATCGCTGAAGTAGCGAAGCCTTCGCCGAAATGGTAGCAGATTACGAGCAATGCGGCCACGCCGCGAAGTCCGTCAAGCAGCTCGTAGCGCGGACGTGTGGATGCAGGGTAGGGTATAGGATTAGGCATAATTGCAGAGCAGTTAGGGTGATATTATAAGGTTGACTCTGCAAAGTTACGCTGTTATCGGCACAAAAAAATTGTCTTAGGACAAAAAAGCACGATTTGCACGAATACGGCTAAGGGTAGAAGAGGTCACGCCCAAATAAGATGCTATGTCGCCCAGTCGGGCACGACGACATACCTCCGGAAACTGCCTTGCGAACTCTCGGTAACGCTCTGCTGCATCGAGGGTGAGCCGCTCCTTATGCGACCGGTGAAGGCGTCGATACTCCTGCTGGTGGATATACGCCCACCATAGCGCAATCTCATGATTATTTTCTATCAGTGATCTTAGCCGTAAAATAGAAATTGCATAGGCATCTACCGGCTCTATGGCTTCAACGTATTCTTCGCTGGGCATATTATAATATACCTCGTCCATACTAAATACAAGATGGCCTTCGGTAGAGAATGATGTGGTGATTTCCTCGCCTTTTACAAGCCAGTAGCTTCGGGTCATACCATTCTCCAGAAAGAACGCTGAGCCACATTTCTCTCCCTCACTTACAAGGCACTGCCGTTTGGAGAAACTTATAGGACGCAAATCATGCGTGAGTTCGCAGGCAATATCAAAGTTAAGGCCACACTCTTGAGTGAGCCACGCCATTATATTAGTTATTTTATCATGGGTGTTCATCCTTTTGCAGTATCTTTATTGTCAGGGGGGAGAACAGGGGGCAAGTTCAACATTTCAATGATGCGGCTTATCACACGCTCTTTGTCATTGAACCAGTCGACGCTCCACACCCTCATGACTTTCCAATTAAGGTCGTGAAGCACGGAGGGCTGCACCACCTCGCGGTCGCGTGTGGTGTGCGTGTCGCGGTAGCGTTTGCCGTCGAGCAGAATGCCAAGAGAGTAGGTGCCGGGGCACTTTTTGCTTTCAACGGCCACATCCACTCTGAATTTAGAGCGTCCGACATTGGTGCTCACAGTATATCCCTGCTTTCGCAGCTCTGACGCTATTTGGTCGGCAATGGGTGAGTTGTGGTAAACGGCGAGAGTGTTAGAGGTGGATGGCAGCAATTGTGTCTCGGCATATTGCAGAAAATGCTTCAAACCCTCAACGCCCCGGGCTTTAGATCTCCTTAGGTCAATGTCGGAGGCCCTCATGGTGGAGAAGATGTACATTTCCTGGCGTGCGCGGCTTACGGCGACATTGAGTCGGCGTTCGCCGCCCGGATTGTTTAGCGGTCCGAAGTTCATGGAGATTTTCCCGGATTTATCGGGTCCGTAGCCGATAGAGAAGAGTATCACATCACGCTCGTCGCCCTGCACATTTTCAAGATTTTTCACGAATATCGGTTCGTGCATCTGCATTGCCGCCAGACGAAGAGATTTCTTGTTTTCGATTCTGTCCTGGAGAATGTCTTCTATGAGACCTTGCTGCATCACGCTGAAAGCAATCACGCCGATACTGCTCTTACGCAGCTCTTTGTCCTCAAGCCTGCGGACGATTTCATTTACTATCGCCTCAGCCTCGGCCTTGTTGCTGCGGTTGCCGCCCTTATCGTAATAGCCTGAGACGGGGATGAAATGCACTTTGGTGTGCCGGTCGTCTACGGAGGGGAAGGTGATGAGCGAGCCGTTGTAGTACTCGTTGTTGGAGAAGGCGATGAGACTCTCATGGCGCGAACGATAGTGCCACGAAAGCTGAAGCGAGGGCATGTCGAGTGTGCGGCAGTCCTCAAGGATGCTCTCCATATCGTCAATGCCCACCTCTTCGACATCAACATTGGTGGAGGTGAAGAAACTTGTAGGCGGCATTTGCTTCGGGTCGCCTACAACGATCAGGGATTTACCTCGGGCGATGGCTCCTATAGCCTCGCTGGTGGGCATCTGCGACGCCTCGTCGAACACTACAAGGTCGAATTTATCGGCTGACAGGTCGATATACCGGGCTACACTTATCGGGCTCATGAGCATGCACGGACACAGCTTAGGAAGGAGGGTGGGGAGCTGGTCAAAGAGTTCGCGGATCGACAGTCCTCTGCCTCCGTTGCTGATGTTGCGGTTGAGCAGGCTTATTTCGCTGCCGGTCGCCGGGCTGTCGGTGGTCAGGGGCACTCCGCCGGCAAGGCGGGCGTAAAGTTCTTTTTGAGTGAGGAGCTGGAAATCCTCTGACATACGCTTGTAGGAAGCAGCTTTCTCATCGAAGAGCATGCCCTCAAAGGCGGCGAGCGATTCGGAGTGCGAGATCTTGTATCCGGCTTTATATCTGAACAGTGCTTTGAGGAAGGCGTCTTTTATATTGGGGATGTCTTGCTCTATAGTCTCCAGAGTGTCAACGACACATCCCAGGCCTTTATCCCGGAGATGTGCGCTATATTCCGACCAGTGGATCCAGTGGCGCATCTCGGCAGAATGTTCTGCCCATCGGGCAAGCAACGCAGAGTACTTTTCGATTAAAGAGCTGTCAGGCACCTCATCCTCACCATGCTCTATGCCGAAATGCTGATTTAATATAAAGTTGAGCTTATTTATCTTGTCGTGTTTGTCGCGATATGCGATAAGATCCTCAATTAGCGTGTCAATCTCCTCGGGTGTGATGAATTGATTGAATTGTCTGAGACGGTTGAGGAAATTGCGTTTGGCGAAAAAGCGTGGTAGCATCCATTTAGCTTTCGCTCCGCGCCACTGAAGACGGAGGGCTTCGGGGTCTTCATGGAGGATGGCAGGAGAATTGTCGCGCATCAACTTATCGCGCAACGCCTTGGCTCCGTGTAGGCTGTCGATATTCTTGCGAAATTCCGCTAACATGGAAGAGTCGTGTCTCATGCGATTTGCCACACCGTCGCTATCAATAATCATGGAACGGTCGACACGTAAGCCTTTGAGAGGATGCTTTGATGGCAGCCCGACAATCTTCAGCACAGTGTCGAGACGGCTGCCTAAAAGTTCTTCAATTGCTTTTGGACCCTCATCGATGAGGAGAGAGTCAATGGTGCGGTTGAAACTGAAGCCGGGCAAAGGCTTTTCTGCTATGGATTCTGACCGGGCAATACAATCGTAGACTGACAGCCCATCGGCAGGATCGGGCGTGTGGAGCGCATTAATATAGGCTATCAGTTCTTTTCGCGCGGCAAATAATTTTTCAGCTTCCTTTTTGTACTCTGCAGGCGGCATGAGGTGGACTGCTTTAAGCGACTTTTCCAACTGCTGTAGTACGTGGCGCTTCGTGGATTTGTTGGAGTGGAGCTCAAGGCAGAATGAGTCCAGACCGATTTTAGCCAGTCGGCTCTGCACGACACTCAAGGCTGCCATCTTCTCGGCCACGAAGAGCACTCGCTTGCCGTGGTAGAGAGCATTGGCAATGAGATTGGTGATAGTCTGGGATTTTCCTGTGCCCGGAGGACCGTAGAGGATGAATGAATTTCCGTTGCCGCCTTCGAGCACGGCCGCCATCTGTGATGAATCGGCAGGCACCGGCAGAGCCGTGTCGATCGGAGATACATTCATGTCGATATCCTTAAGCGACGCTGCCATCGTTCCCGGCTCCCAGGTGAGACGGTTGGCTACGAGACTGTTGATAATATCGTTCTGTTTCAGCTCGTCACGGTGGCTGTGTAAATCATGCCACATAAGGAATTTGCTGAAGGAGAAGATGCCCAGCAGACATTCCTCTTCGACATCCCAGCGTTTTTGGTCTTTTAACGCATCGCGGAAAAGAGCGAATATCAGAGGCAAATATACGCCGCTATTGTCATGAGGCAGAGGGTCGAGACCACTGATATTGATGTCATAGTTCTGACGCAGAAATTCCATCAGTGTGATATTCAGGGAGATTTCTTCGTCGCGGGTGTGTATGTAATAGTTGCCTTTTTTGTACACCATCTCCACCGGGAGCAATAGGAGGGGCGCGTAGCGGGGCTTGGTGCTTTGGTCTGTCTCAAACCAGCGGAGCGTGCCGATGGCAAGAAACAGAGAGTTTGCACCGGTCTCCTCAATAGAATTTCTGGCAGTACGATAGATGTTTTTAAGGACGGTGCGGGTGTCGACGGCATTGAGATAGGTATGGAGCAGATTATGCTCGATGTCGTTGATAATGAGTTCGCGAAGAGGCTCGTGGAGCTTCGACCTTATCAAAGCTTCGCTCTTCAAAAAGGAAATTTCGGTGTTGGGCCTTGAGTCAATGCGGTATTCCTTGCCGTCCTGAAGCCGGTCCTCGATTCGGCGAATGTCGAACGAAATGAATTGGATAGTGCGGCGGCGAAGTGTGAGATTCAGCAGAGAGTTGCGCAATGAAAAATCGAGGAGTTTGCGCTCCCAGATATCAAACTTGGTGAGCTCTTTGTTTGCACCCAAGAGGTGGCTCAAATCATAGCGGTCATGCTCCTTTACATCGATCACACACGAATCATGATCGATACCCGATGTCTCGGATGAGCGTGCGCCGCTTGGGTCTATCTTAGCCGGTAGGGGAAGGATTCGTTCGAGACGGCTCCTCTTTACATCGATAAATATTTCAAAATCGCTGTGGTCGGCAAGATTTCGCTCGGCAACGCGTACAGCATCCTCAAAAGCCACATTTTCCTGAGCTGCCCAGGTGCATTCGATCACAAGCATCTCTGATATGCCTCGCGAGCATTTCTTCTCGATAAACGCAGGATCGTCATATACGCTGCAGGGATAGCAGGTGTCAACGAGCCATACGCCAAGGTAGGCGTGGCCGCCCTGGATGACTATAATGGAGTTGATGCCCACGGCTTCGAGCACAGATGCCATAAGCAACGTGAGCTCAATGCAGTTGGCGGTCTTTGATGAAATCACTTGATCGGGCATGGTGATGCGTTGACCTATGATTTCGTAACTGGCGGCAAGCGGACGATAGACGATGCCTAAATCGTGGATGGCAGCGAACACTGCAGCCACTTGCTGACGCACATCATTGGGATTGGCGGTATGGTATCCCGCAAAGGATGAAGATCCGGTAAGATCCTTCAATATCTTGGCACTATTGACCACCATATCGCTGATCGAAGGGTGATTGGGCATGATGAACGAGACTAAGGTCTGAGGCATGATATTCAGCCCGGTCCAGTGGTCGTAGGGCATAAGCTCTATATCGAAAATTTCCTCGCCTACGGTTTCGTCTTTGCTTATAACGGATAATTTGAAATTTGTCACGACCCTCTCGGTGATGACGGCAAGCTGCGATGAGTCGGGGTTGATGTTGAATGGACTTATCCTGACCGTTTCGCCAGGATTAATGCCGCTTATAATGTCTGTTTCGTATGGAGATATGAATTCGCCGGAGCACGTCACCTTTATGTCTTCAATCAGGCGGTCGGACACATTAGTGACTTCAACTGCTTGACAAATAGGTAATCCGTTATGGAAAAGCGCATAATTTGCTGTTTTGAGATAATCAGCATTTATTTTTACAAAGTCCATATCAACATGAGGTGCATAAAATTATCGGTAAGCCCCGAGCCACGCCTTATTTCTGTTTTGAAAGACAAAATTAGTGAAAATCCACTGATTATACAAGACTTAATTTTGCAATTTCACAGGAATTAGCTAATTTTGCACCCATCGTGACCATAATCAATAAATTTAACATTATGAAAATTAATATTATCCCGGCAGTTGCGGCTATGCTGATAATATCGGCGTGTTCGGGCAGCGGCAAGAAAAGCGTTGATTCACTTTCAGACAATCAGCAGGAGACAAAGACTGCAAATATTGACATTCGAGGCAAATGGTACTTGGAAAACATCGTGCTAAGCGATTCGGAATATGTGCGTCCTGCTGAAGTGGTGCCCGACGCGAGCCAGTATATGGTTTTTGAGGACAGCACCTATTCGATCTTGACGAACTGCAATAATTTGACAGGTGCGCCATATGCTGTAAAAGGCGACTCGATATGGCTCGGCGACGGACCTATGACTGAAATGGCTTGCGACAATATGGAGACTGAAGATGCTATACGCAGAATACTGCCGTATATCACTACAGTGGATATGGAGAACGACTCTGTGGTGCGACTAAACAGCAGCGAACCCTCAGCGTATATCGTGCTTCGTAAGGCCGGCGAGGAGAAATAAGACGAGTGGGGGTCTTGACGGAGTCCTCTAAAAGAGAACTCCGTTGAGAGGCACGTGCGCGCCGAGTACGGTAAGTGAGTTGGCAGCGGCGTAGTCGAGAATTGTACGGCGGCTCATGATGCTTTGCTCCGTATCACGGTCGAACGAGGCGTTGACTGTGGGATCAACAAGCTGGACGGAGGCGCCATGGAGGATATCGCCGGCGAAAAGCAGATTGCCGAGACGGTAGACCGTGTGGCCCGGCGTATGACCCGGGGCAGCAATGGAGAGAAGTCCGAAAGGAAGCACCGATCCGTTGCTGATCAGTTCGATGCGTCCGCTGTAGGCATTCATGATATTGGCCCATCCATCGGCCATAGTTTCCTCCATAAAGGGCACTTCGGCAGCGGGAATGTAGAGTTTGGCAGCTGGGTAAGCGCATTTGCCTTCTGCATCGGTGAGGCCGCCTACGTGGTCGCCGTGGGCATGGGTGATGAATATTGCCTTGATTTCTTTCGGATCGACACCGAGTGAGGCCAGGCGGCGGAGAGTGTTGCCGCGCCCTTCCTGAAATCCGGCATCAATCATTATATAGTCTTCGGAGCCTATGCGCACTAAAAAGCAGTTCATTGCCGAAGCCACGGTGCCTGTTGGCGCAAGAGCGTCGACACGGGCTTTGTTGGACGCGTCCTTGCTGTAGAAAAGTGATGCAGGACGATCGACAACAACATTATCGGCTACTGCGAGGGTGAATACTTCATATCCTCCGCTCACCAGGCGGAAGGTGCCTTCGGGCGATTGGCCTCCCTGACGGGCAAATACTGCGCCTACTGGATTGGCGCTCCAATTAATCTGTGCTGTCATTGTGAAATTTGCGGCAAGTAGTGCAGTTGCCGCCAAAAAGAGTTTTTTTATCATTTTAATTTATTGCTTTATCTGAAAATGTAGCTCTTAAACCAACTGTCCATTTAATCACTTTCCCGGCTCTGCAACAACCCATTGTGGCTCTTTACGCTTGGAGAAAGCTGATTTAAAGACAAAGCCAATAAGGGAATAGGCGATTCCGGAATGATGTCGGGCGCCATTTGCGCAAACCGAGATGCATCTACCGCAACTTATACATTTTGACGTATCGGTAAGAAACGGCTTTTCTTCACGGATAGCTCCAACAGGGCAGTGGGATACACACTTAAGACATTTCACACAATCCTTCTCTTTGGCTTTAGGCGAAAGGGGAGCTCCGGCGGCTTTCTTATAAGGCCGGCTACCTTTGATAAATGGAATATTTTCAGAATTAAAGCCATTGATTACAGCGGCTTTACATTCTTTGCCGAAATCTTCAAGAATTTGCACGTCGGCAATGTCGGGCCGTGATTTGCCTACTTTGGGAAATATCGAATGTTGCCCTATGAACGCACCTGCGCCTGCAATTCTGAAACCGCAATCGTGCAGAATGTCGGTATGTTCGAGCAGGGCGTCATCATAGTCGCGGTTGCCGTAGACTGTAATGGCAATAGCCGTAGCGTTATTGCCTTTGAGCCTTGTGAGAGCCTTGGCAACCTGAACCGGCAACCTGCCCCCATAAACAGGCGAAGCCACGATGACTACATCTTCGTCGGAAATATCAGGAAATTTTATATCAAGGTTATCGGCGAGATTGATTGATGTATCAGGCTGGGCACCAAAGCCATGACAAAATGATTCAACGCACTTGCCTGTAGTGCCGGTAGCACTGAAATAAATCGCGAACAATTTGCTCATATCATCAAGTAAGGTTAGTTATGCAAAGTTACATAAAAATTCCGATATTTTCGTGCCTTAGCACTGAACTGACGGATGTCCGGCAAATAACCAAATCATATTTGGAGATTTAGAAGAAATTTTGTAATTTTGTCACCGTGGTAATAATTATACCGGTAATAAAGTATACAGAAAATCTCTGAGAATTTTCAAATGGTTGATGCTGATCTTACCAATTAATTAGATTTTAGTATACATATGCAAAAATATAAAAGCCTTGTACTACCAATCGCATTGATATTAGGATACTTCCTTCGACAATTATGCTCGTCTCTGTCAGTAGTTGTGCCCTATGTAATATTCTCTATACTTGTCTTGACTTTTTCTGGTGTACGTCTTTCTTCATTGCGCCCTACAAAGCTTGATCTTTGGATGTCATCTTTTCAAACCGTGGTCAGCGTATGTCTTTATTGGATTGTGTATGCCATTTCATCTGATGCTGTGTTGGCTCAGGGTGCTTTGATGTGCGTACTGTGTCCGGTCGCTTCTTCCGTAACAGTTGTGGCTGCAATGTTAGGAGCGAATCCCGTTCGTACAACAACTTATACCATTGTAGGAAACCTGTTGGTTTCGATTGTAGCACCTATCTATATTTCTATCATTATGGATCCTACTCCAAACTCCAGCTTTGGCAAAATGTTCATGCTGATATTTGCGAAGATTGCAGTTGTGATTGCGTTGCCTTTTATATTAGTGCTGTGGTTGCAGAAGATCTTGCCAAATATTAATGCGTCGATCTCAAAATATAAACAGTGGTCGTTTTATTTATGGGCTTTTGCCCTATTTGTCACTATTGGGCAGACAATTGATTTTG
>CAZJKZ010000054.1:0-18506 GCA_964546885.1 uncultured Bacteroides sp. | reverse complement strand
AGTTCCAGAGCTGCCAGTTCATTCTCATGTGAGTCTCGGTGTCCTCGTTCATGTGAGTAGGATCTCCCATGTTGTACCAACTCTGACCGTTGACATAGCGGGCAGTGGCCACAGATTCCAAGCCGCGGCCTCTCGACTTATACTTACCGAGCTTATAGATGATATAGTTGGAGAAAAGATTGTTGGACGACTCAGTTGCCGAAGCCCAGTTGATAGCCTTCTGGTGCACGTGACCAATTTCATGAGCCGGACCCCATGCATTGTCCTCTGCTGCCATTACGTTGTCATACAGTAGGATATTGTTCAGATAAGTGTAAACGAAAGCTACACGGTAGTCTGACGCCCACATGTACGATCCTTCAGGCGAGATAGCAAATAGATGGTTGTTAAATTGGGCCGGGCGCACATCATCAATGCCCATAAGCTCCTGTTGCCAGGATATTATGTCATCCCAAAGATTGATAGCAGATAGTATAGTAGGTGTAAGCTTGTTTCTATGGAAGTAGAACATTATGCGTTCACCTTTAACACAGAAATATTTGTGGGTTGCCTTTGACAAGAGCTCTGCATACTTCTCGTCGGTCTTATGCTCCTTGAGGTCAAAGAAACCGGTGACAGTGCCGCTGCCCAAGGGGATATGAATCTTCACGGGCTTAGCATCAGGCGAAGTAATATCGGTGTTATACATCACGAATAGCTGGCCCTGCTCCTTCATGGTTAGCTTGTTGATGCCCGGACGTAGGAAATAGGAGACTCCGGAAGCCTGAGTCTGGCGATACTCGCCTGTATTCTCTTCCCAGATGCTTTGGAGAGCTATTGTCTGACCGTGAGTGTCGCCCACACAAACCACGATTTCATCGCCGGCATTTACATAAATACCAGTGGGATTGTCGAGGTCGGAATAGATCTTTGTCATCAACTTTGAGGCCCATTCAGTGTTCTTGCTGTACGGTTCGTAACTGCGAATACGGAATTCTTTCTCATAGTCGGTGTAAGTGCCGCTCTTGAGCGCACGGGCCACACGCTGGAAATGATCGTCAAGATTCTCTATCATCTCGTCGGTCACTCCGGGGCGCAACTCGGAACATGTAATGTCGGTAAACACTGTGAGCAGACGCTGCTCGAGAGGCTTTTCGGTGGCAGAAGCGAAAAACTCCATTTCCGCACAGCTAACGAAATTGGCAAGACCGCTGTGTATTTCGAATTTTATAGCGGTAGGCTTCAATCCGCCGGGTATATCCACCAGCGAAGGCGTGCCCTTCTCTCCAAAATCATAGTCACCCACCTTTTTGTAAGTTCTGGCTGCGTCGGTAGCCACATACAGGCTCAGTTTACCGAAATTACCGTTACCGTTGCGAGTGTAATATGTAAGATAGTCTACCACGTCGTTGCCTGTGAAATAATATTCCAATACGACAGGGAATTTGGCTGACACGTTCCACGGGCTGTGGTAATGTGTGTCTTGATTGCCGTCCATACTCTTGTCAATGTCCTGACCGGGCTGACATTCCGATGCGCGACCTCCTGTAGGCCTTACTCGAACGTCCTCGTCCACTTTAAGGGAATTATCGCCATACTGAGTGACGGTAATGGTGGCAAGTGTGTTTCCGGTCGTACCGATTACTTTGAGATTAGCTGTACGTTTGGCAGGCTCTACATTCTCATTTACACGGATGGTAATACCCACCTCGGTAGAACTTATGGATTTTTTGCTCGTAGACAGCCATTTTGTGTCGCCCTGATCCACTTTCCAATCGCCGAGAGCCATATTGGTGGTAGCAGTGACCTCAAGGACTGTCGATGTGCGGTCCACTTCAAAGCTGCGGCTATTCTCTGCCACTACAAACTTTTCCTCCTTTGGAGCCGGGGGCTCATCCTGATTGGATTTGCATCCGATAAAACTCAAAATAAGGAAGATAGCTGACACGAATAGTGTCATTGATTGTCTGATCTGCATGATTAATTTGATTCGATATTAAGTCAATATTGTTATCTAACGTACAGTAGACTTTCAATCGTATTTAAGTTTGACTACTTAATCATTTTTAACTAATAAAGGACTACCGGTTTCCAGTTCTGAAAACCGGTAGTCCTTTCGGGTTAATATCTATCTTGTTAAAAAATTATCAGATAGTGTACATTCGGAATTCTGTCATTACGAAGAATGCATTTCCGTTCCAGCTCTGTGTATTCTCAATGCGGAATACGCTCTGCGGAGTCTCGAAATATATCGGAGCCAGCACATTGACCTCACCGCTACCACCATTGAGTCCGTCTGTATCCCAGGCATATGCCTTGAACAGGGTCAGATTGTCATCGTTAGTTCCGGTGTAGAGATTAAACCATGCCGGAGTATTTGTAGATCCACTGATACGATTCCAGTATTCAATCTGCACTGTGGTGTAAGTATCAGGCAGACTCACTTCAAGCCAGTGTTTACCCTCGACTGAAACTGACCAGCACGAATGGAAGAATGTGGTGGGATCACCATCAAGAAGGTTGGCAAGCGAGCCTTCTGAGGGTTCCAGAGCATTTGTTGACAACATTCCTTCTGTGATGGTTATACGACGTTTCACAGGTGCGATCAATGAGTTTGCTACATCATCAATTACAATACCGGGCACATCGCAACTTACCAGCTTGACAGGTATAACATCAGTATAATGAAGTTTCGATGGATCGATATCGAACGAAACGGTCATTGTGGACTGTCCCTTAGGCATTGTGTAGCTATTTTTCAGATTTGAAATAGCTGAAGCATCTACAACAGTGTATTCTGTTCCGTTAGCCTCATTATAATCAGCCACATATGCCGGGTCAAGGGCAACAGTAAAGTTGATATCCCATTGATTTTCGATCGGCAGAGTCACATCAAAACTCATTGTATTTCCTGTACGTGCGAGTTCCACAAGTCCGGAATTCTCCAATGCGATCGAAGGCTCTACATAGGTCGGAAGGATAAATGTCTCACTGCTTTCGGAATTGATTGAGGCATCTGTGCTTTCGAGGATTACCGGAAGGGCGGGCTGATAGAGCGAACCGTCGTATGTCTCCATATATTCTCCGAAAGCGGCAGATTCGATGTACACATCTACGATTTTATATGTCTCATCTGTTCCGAATTCCACATCAATGGAAGAAGTTTTTCCATCGGGCGAGAATGAGAAGCAGTTTTGCGGAAGCATGGTGTAGGGACGGCCTGATTCTGCAAGATAATCATTGAACTCAGTGTCTGACATAACACGTAAAGTGGCTTTTGCCGTGTTACCTGCTGTCACACCGCCTTTCAGTATGGTCATCTTGAAGGAAGCCTTAGTGTCGGTTGAGTAAACCGTCATATCACTGGCCCCCGCATCCTTGATCATTAGCACCTTATCATACTCTGAGGGGTATATGTCGTAGTTAGTTGAACACGACGCACCCGCGAGCATCAAGGCCGTAAGAGCGGAAGCTATATATAAGTTCTTCATATAGAATCTTTCTTTAAATATGGTGATTGATTAGAAACCGGGGTTTTGTACCAGCTGTGGATTAGCATATACGTCACCGTACTGGATGGGATATAGATAAAGTTTGTTACCCCATGTGTAGTTATAAGGAACACGACCCGGAGTGTTGAATTCCTCAAAGGTAGGATTCTCCTTGCTTACCGCATTAAGACTAAGACGCTTGCCGAGACCAAGATATTTTTCACCCTCAACCCAACGGCGGATATCGAAGAAACGCTTACCTTCAGCGAAGAATTCGATGGCACGTTCGTTGCGGACCCAATCCATGATGGTCATCTTGTCGCTGATCATATCCTTGGTCAACGGTTGTGCTCCTGCACGTTCACGGATGAGATTTACATCGGCTATGGCAGCGTCGACATTTCCGAGCTGAGCGTTACATTCAGCGCGGTTAAGATACATTTCAGCCAGACGGATCACCATACATGACGGCGCCACATATCCTACATATGCATTGTTCTTTGATATCTGCATTGTCGGAGGCATATACTTCTGTGTGAAGAAACCTGTGATGGAGTTGTCACGGGTCGATGCCTTGTAGCCCTGGGCATCTTTGTTAAGCATGTTTATGCGCATAGGCTGGCCATCCGCAATCTGCATGCTGTAGTCGCCGCCGTCAAATCCTATCCATGCATAGAAGCGAGGCTCGCGTGAAGTACATAGGTTGATGATGCGTTCACGACCTGCACCGTCGCCTCCAAGTCCTGCCGACTGATACCAGCTATCCTCAGGATAGAAGTTGGGGTCAGTCTCAGGAGTATAGCCGTCATTTGTGAGAAAGCGCAGGACGGCGTTAAGTGTAGGATTGAAACCCGAATAACCGGAAAGTTGAGTGCCGTTGTTCAATGTCATGATCTGTTTAGGGAATGAGGCGAACCACATTGTGGTAAGTCCTGAGCACTGCGACACCATAATACCCTCGCGGTTGCCTTCGTTCTCACAAGCGTAGTGGAGATAACGCATGCGTAGAACTGCTTTCTTAAATTCATCGGATGCGCCGCCCGGGATATACAAGTCATCAAGACTTATATTTGCCTGAGTATATTGATCACCTCTATACAATTCACGCTGTCCCTGATTTTCTGCCCACTGAATAGCTTCATTGGCTGCATTTAGAGCTTGCTCCCATTTGGCTCTGTCGTAGGTATGGCTGATCAGCTCCAACCCGTAACCGGGGGTCTCCCACACAGTGTTCTTAAAATTGGGATAAGGGAATTCTCCGTTATAGAGAGGCGAAGCGGCTATCAGACGTAAGTTGGCTTTGACCGCTTTACAGATAGTTGATGTCATACGCCCCATATAAGCCACATCACGCACTGCGGGAAGATCCTTTGCGGCTTCGTCAAGCTGGTTACAGATCCAGTCGATACAGTAATCGATGTGATATCGGCCGGGGAATTCTGATTGGGGTGCTGTAAGCGGCAGTCGTGTCTCAAGAAGACAGATCGGACCGTATCGACGAAGGATGTTGTAGTGATAATATGCGGCAAGAGCCTTTGCCTCGGCGCGCCATTCACGATCTTCCTCTGCAGTGATGAGACCGCGACCGAGCGGATCGTTCTTGTCAAGTTCTTCAAGGAACATCAGACATTGTCCGATACCGTTATAATTGTGACCCCAGAAGTCAGATACATTCTGAGCCGAAATGGTATTCTGAAGTATCTTACCCGACTGGCCGTCATTAGCCCAGGCATCCGGATTCAGGATATCATCGGCTGTAGTATTGATTTCAGCCAGATAGTTGCCATAGGGAAGGTCTCCGACATTGGGGTTACGCGAGAAGGCATAACAACTGTAGAGAAAGCCGAGCACTCCCTGATGGTTCTCCATGGCATCGCTCAGTTCGACCTGTTCCGGAGGCACTACATCAAGGTAGTTGCATGAAGTAGTAGCAAGCATACCGGCTCCAAGTACACAAAGAGCTATTTTCGATAGTTTATTGGAAAATTTCATTGCTATATTAGTGAGAAGATGATTAGAGGTTGAATTGAACGCCAACATTCACGGTCCTCTGGAGAGGATAAGAATACCAGCTCTTGAGTTCCGGATCCCAGAATTTGAATGAGGTGAAATTGACAAGGTTGACACCCGACACGTAAACTCTACCAAGCGGGAACGTCCAGCCTATCTCTATGTTGCGCAGACGGAGGAAATCACCGTTACGCATCCAGTAGGTAGAGGCGACTGTGTTGTTAGCCACTTGTGCCGACTGGATACCCATAAGAGGATATTCAGCGTCGAAGTTACCTTTCTCCGGATCGAAGGCATTATCGGCGATCCAGGAGAGGACGTTACGGGGAGTAGTACCGCTACCGGGTTGGAAAGGAGCGATATTGTTGCTTACACCGTTCATCATCGCACCTGAGAGAAGTATTTTGCGTTTTGCCGAACCGGTGAAGAAGAAGCCGAAGTCAAAGCTGCGCCAATTGAGAGTAGCGCCGAAACCGTACTGGAGTGCAGGAACTGTACCGTATTGTGAGATCATAGTCTGGTCATCCTGATTGATCTGACCGTCACCATTTAGGTCTCGGTACTTGATATCACCCACCATAACTGTAGAGCCAAGATTCTGTACCGGACTGTTGTCAATCTCTTCCTGGCTACGGAAAAGGCCTTCGGCTATGTAACCGCGAGTATGGTTGAGAGGCAGACCGGTCTCACGCTGCCACTTATAGCGGTAGTTGAGCTCGTCGGCGTTAATAAGTTTATTTTTGTTGTATGTGAAGTTACCCGTGAAGCTGACAGATGTCTCGCTGTTGAGATTCTTGTTGAAAGTCACGCTACCTTCAAAACCACGGTTTTCAGCACGTCCTACCTCGGCATAAGGCATCATATCGCCGTATCCAAGCATCGAAGGCCATGAATTACGTCTCATGAACATGTCGTAGCGTTTGTCAACGAAGTAGTCGAATGTGACACCAAGAGCATCGTTGAAGAAACGTAGATCCACACCAATGTCCATCTTCTTCACCTTTTCCCAGGTAATATCGCGGCTTCCGTAGTACTGAACCTGCGGACCACCAAGAGTTGCACCCCATCCTGCAGAACCACCTGCGCCGGGGTACCAAGTAAGACCATCAATCACACCTCCTGTAAGCTGGTCGAAGAACAAGAAGTAAGCGCCATTAGGCTTAGCAAGATCATCAGAACCTACCAGACCGTAAGAACCGCGGATCTTGAAGTGGCTCACCACATCTCCAAGCGGCTGCCAGAATGATTCGTTGCTGATAACCCAGCCGAGAGAACCTGCGGGGAAGAATCCGAAACGCTTGCCTTTGGCGAGGCGTTCGGTACCGTTATAGCCGAAGTTGAACTCAGCGAGATAGCGGTGGTCGAAGTCGTAAGTCACACGGCCCGAGATACCCTGGTTACGGTTGGGAAGAATTTTATTCTCACGGTATTCACGCATACGGTAAAGTACCATAGCGGTAACGTCATGCTTGCCGTTGAACACACGGCTATAGTTTAAGTTGGCCTGAAGCTCGAACGTGTTGTCTCCGTTATTCGACAAAGCACTTTCGGCGATGTAGTTAGTACCGTCAGCGAGTTTCTGGAGCGGGAAGATCGGATTTTCCCAGTCGCCATCCTGCCCGGCATTTGCAGCAGCCTTATACTTATAGGGAGTGATCGAACGTGAATAATACTTTTGACCCCAGTTCTTGAAATTCACCCATCCCTGGAACTTTAGACCCTTCGTAATGAAGTCAAAATCCTGGTCAATCTTCATCACGGTGTTGGTGGTGTTCTGGTTCGACTGATAATACGATGTATTCATCACCGCATAGGGGTTGTCCACAAAGTAAGTCGATGTATAGTCGAGCGAACCGTAAAGAATCTGATCATAGCCTTCACGAGCCGGGAATCGCACAGGGAACAATACCGGGTTATAAGTCTGTACATATCTGAACAATGTTTCCGCCTCAACATTCGGACGCACATTCTGACGTATCTGTGCGTTGAGGTTCATCGACACAGTAGTTGTGGATGTGAGTTTGTAGGAGATATTGTTCTGGAAAGTATAGTTGTAATTCTGGATGTTGTTGTTCCAAGAGTACAGTTTCTCTACGTTATAGTGACCGTTCTCATGCAGCACTTCAAGCGACATGTAGTATTTCACCTTGTTACCACCACCGGACACATTGATATTTGCGCGCTGGCGGGTAGCCATTTTCTTAAAGAGTGTCTTTCCCCAGTCTACATCCGGATACAGGTAAGGGTTTTTACCTGAACGAGTACGTTCGATCTGAGTATCGGAATATGTTGCGGCCTGACCGGGAGTGCGGTAGAACTGAGCCTTATTGTAGAGTTCCATATAAGTGGCACCATCTACGAAGTCAGGAAGATCGTCGAGTATGTTGAACGCATTCTCAAACGAAACGTTTACCTTGGTCTTGGTGTTGTAATCACCGCCCTTTGTGGTGATGATCATAACGCCGTTTGCACCGCGTGCACCGTAGATAGCTGTCGCCGATGCGTCCTTGAGCACTGAGAAGCTGGCGATGTTCTCTGCGGGAATGTAGTTGAGATCGCTTGCCGAGATCTCAACATCGTCGAGAAGGATAAGAGGAGTTGCGCTCTTGCCTGCGAAGTTGGATATACCGCGGATGTAGAACTCTGCTCCTGAGCCGGGCTGACCGGAGGTGTTGTTGGCGTACACACCCGCAAACTTACCGGCGAGACTGTTGGTAAGAGTTGAAGCGGGCATCTTAAGCTCATCGCCTTTTAGCTGAGCGATAGCACCTGTCACAGACACCTTCTTCTGAGTACCTGAACCTACGACAACGACTTCATTCAGTGCATTGTCGCTGGGCTTAAGCTGAATTTTCAAGTTGGCCATGTCCTCTACAGGAACAAGAGCCTTTTCATAGCCGATGGAGGTTACCTGAAGAACCGGGTTCTTGGTTCCGGCCTTAATTTTGATAGAAAACTCACCATCAATGTTGGTCACAACGGTGCTTGATGGATCACCCTCCACCATTACCGCTGCCTGGACAAGGGGCTCGCCGTCGTTAGCATCAACGACAACACCGGTGACAGTTCTTGCCTCGGCCCCCGGTGCGAGCTGTGACGGAGCTACGGCCGCTGGAAGTGCCGAAGCATTGCCAGAAGCACCCCCCCCAATTGCAAATGCCTGATTACCAGGCACTAAAATCGCTGAGAGTAGCGCGGCTGCCGTCAATGACGTTTTGTAATTTTTCCCCATGAATGGATAATAATTAGTTAATAATGTTTATTGGTTTTACTTACTATTCACTGATTAATTTTATGTTCGAACCCATCATTCCATCAAAGGTCACTTGGAGAGGCAAAGATATGATTTTCATGGCCGGGTTCCTTTTATCGGCAAAGTTAACGTTTATTTTGAAAATATACAAAAATTTTTTTAATTTCATCATTTAAAATTATTTTTTACCAAAATTTATATCAAGTAGATGGTTGAAGGTTCAAAAATTACTACCTTTGTATCCAAATATATATCAACAATAGGACAATGATAATAGGAATATACGGCAGTCGCCGCCAGAACGACAACAAAGAGGCCATAGTGGCTTTTATCAACGCCCTTCTTGCCAAAGGCGTGGATCTCGTGATGCACCGCAAACTATTCGACTCTCTATCTGATAGTCTGACTGACTCTACTATAGAAGTGACTGACTCTGCGGACTTCTTCGCCGACGTGGTGCTGAGTTTCGGAGGTGACGGCACATTTCTGCGCACAGCCATGTGGGTGGGTTCAAAAGAGATACCTATTTTGGGTATAAACACAGGCCATTTGGGATATCTCACCACAGCGCGCGTAGAGGATTTGAGCCAAGTGATCGACGACCTTCTTGACGGAAATTACACAGTGGAGGAGCGTTCGCTTGTGCATGTGGTATCGCCCTCTCTCGCCACGTGGCCTTACGCGCTAAATGAAGCTGTGGTGAGCAAACATGACACATCTTCGATGGTGGAGGCTGAAGTCAAAGTCAATGGCATGCCCATTGGCTCCTATAAAGCCGACGGTGTTATTATTGCCACTCCGACAGGCAGTACGGCCTACAATCTTTCGGTAGGCGGACCGGTAGTGCAGCCCTCAGCTCCGGTGTGGGTGATATCTCCAATCTCAGCCCACTCCCTGAGCATGCGCCCGTTTGTGCTGTCCGACGACAGCCGTATATCCGTCAACGTGACGTCGAGGGCCTCAGAATTTAGGCTCACTCTTGACGGCCGCACTGACACGCTCCCTGTTGGCACCACCGTGATCTTACGGCGCGCGCCTTTTGTGGTGCGTGTGATATGCCGCCACGGCTATGAATTTCCTAATGCCCTCCGCACCAAGCTCTTTTGGGGAGTATAGAGGAATCAAAAACGGATGGCATATATAATCAAATCAGGATATTGCACTATTGAGGGCGTTGGGCGCGTGTATGTGAGCGTGAGATCCAACGCCAAGAGTGTGCGTGCCCGCTGGAAGGGAGGGGAGATATACGTATCTGCCCCACTTAATATCGAGTACGAGAGGCTGGTGGAAATCATAAAAGGCTTTGCTACTAAACTGGACAGCATGAAGCCTGACGCTTTTTATCACATCGGGCAAAAATGGGATTTTGGAGAGTTTAAAGTGGAGATATTGGAGCAGACCTATAAGCCTACCTATATTTTGGCAGGTAGACAAGACGATATTTGGCGCATCTCGGTGGGCAACGCTGTGGATATTACATCGCCAAAAGCTGTAAAGACCATATCTAACTATCTATGCCGCATGGCACAATCAGAAGCTGTGGATGCACTGCTGCCGCGCGGCAGGGAGATTGCGGCGGCGTTGGGCGTGAGACCCACGGGATGGTCCATCTCTTCGGGACTTCGTACTTTGGGCACATGCAACGGCAGAGGAGAAGTGCATTTGTCATATGTGCTGATGTTTTATCCTCAACATCTGCGCGATTTCGTTATATGCCATGAATTAGCCCATCTCTCGGAGATGAACCACTCTCCCCGCTTTCACGAAGTATGCAACCGCTATTGCGGCGGCAATGAAAAACAGTTGGACGCACAATTACGCGCATTTAAATTGCCGATTGTCAAGTGATACCCCCTACAGAAATTTTCGGTAATTATATATTGCATACAGCGGTATGATATTGATAGTATAATCCTTTTCATTAGTGCCACCTTGAAGATTAGCTATTTCAAGCTTGCCGAAATTCTCGAGTGATGTGCGGATTGCCGTATGTACAGATTTATTCTGCATAAACATACGCAGACTTTTCATCTTTCCACTCACTCCTGATTTCACCTCAATAGGGAGCACATCCATGTTGTAAGCGGATATATAATCTACCTCTGCTGATGCCCCGCGACTTAGATTCTCCCAATAATACAGGCTTTCCGGAATCCTTGTATTTCCGTTTTTTATAAACTCCAAACCTACAAACATTTCAGCTATCGCACCTTTATTGACGAGATCGGTTACAGATGATGTAAGTATGAAGTTAGTCATAGTATTTTCGCCACCCGTATCTAATGATTGCACACGAAGCATAAGACCCGTATCAAGAAAGATATATTTCTTAAATTTAGGATTCACCTCTGCTCCTAACGGCAACCCGTTGGCTGATGTCATCTTCACTTCGTGGATTAATCCTGCACGCGACAGCATCTGCAATGCCTCCTTAACATCCTGAATCTTGTATACCTCCATTCCCCGGCTGTAGACAAACTTATCGCCATTTTGTGCTACCACGCTCTGTAAGGTGGTACGTAATAGTTCAGGATCTACTTTTTCAGAATACTTTGAAAAATCATCAAAATATGTTTGCTGTATATCCTCTTGTATCTCCGAGCACTTCAAATAGCTGCGATCTTCAAGCCATGCCGCTACACTCGCCGGCATGCCGCCCACCAGCAAGAAGGATCTTAAGGCATCCACAAGATTATTATGCAAAGCATCGAAAATAGGATTTTCGACACCTGCTTTTTCGATAGCATCGACCCAACTATCTCTATCCATAGCCAGTAAGAATTCTTTGAACGACAAAGGATACATAAACATGGAGGTAATGCGTCCCACTCCGAAAGATGATAAATTGGCAAGGGCAAATTCCAGCAACGACCCGGCCGCTACTACATGTAATTGAGGAAAGTCTTCCTTAAAGTATCGCAGCATCCTTATGGCGTCGGGAGAAAACTGAATTTCGTCAATAAAAAGTAGAGTCTCACCGGCCAAAATCGGTACCCCCGTTAATATTGAAAGTCTCTCAGCTATTTCATGAACATCTGATACCGTCGAAAATATCGGACGTGCATCAGGACGTTTTTCAAGATTTATCTCAAGAAAGTATTTAAAACGTTTACCCAAATTTCTTACCGACGAAGATTTACCCACTTGGCGAGCGCCGCGAAGCAGTAAAGGTTTTCGATATTTGTCATCTTTCCATTCAAGTAGAAATTTATCTATATGGCGTGGTATATATTTCATGATTACAAAGGTAGTGCTTTTTATCTAAATATCAAAGCTTTTATATATTCTTTAAAAAAAATCAGAGGAATAATACCACAATTTCTGAAAAAAGTCAGAGGAATAATATCACGTTTTTTGAAAAAAGTCAGAGGAATTTATCATAAAAACAAATCTCTGGCATGCGGTGTCACCGCAATAGCTCTGCCACTCCGGAATCCTTAAAATGCGTTCTCAATGCTAAAAGCCGAAGGAAGCGTCCCGGAGGGACAGCCATTTCGTTAACCGTGGACCCTTGTGGTCCACGGAAGAAGGCATCCCAAATATATCGGTGCCGGAGGTACCGGACAATCTAAGTGCTGATGCATGTCCGGTTCTCTATTTATTAAAGATTCAGTTCTGATAAATCATATTTCCATACCGTATCATTTAAGTCAAGGCCGTATAGACTATTATCTATTTCAGAGTAGGATATTGATCGTAAACGTTCATCCAAAGGTATTCTGTAAATGAGGCTTCCTTCATAATCGAAGATATGGATCTCTCCATTGTCCCAATCGCTTTCATCCTTACTTATGTATGGTCTATTTTGATATAGAGCAAAAATATTATTATCATTTAGCGTTAAATCGAAATAATAGACCCTGTTTGGCAAATGAGTCTCTTGATCCAGAATATCATCATGATTTTTCACCCCTCCAATGGATGTTGATTCTCTGGCTGTAGGGTTCTGCAAGTCGAGAATATTCAGCTGGTTTATGGCAGACATAGCAATTACAAGAAAGCGTCCATCAGTAGATACACGGGCCGGAGAATGGTATACTGAAAATATGTCATCCACAGGTACTCTGTATAACGGTTCTCTGTGTAGCAGAGTTCCGTCTAATGCTGACAGTGCCAGATCAAATGTGCCCTCGCCCATTGGTAATTGGATTAGGCTATCACCAACTATATAAGCTTTTGTGACCATCATTTGCATGGGGATTACGCTGTCTACTTCTGCAGATCCGTTTATTAAACTTTTGCCAAGATTCAGTCTTTTGAGTTTTGCAGAGTTTACATCGATAATCCACGTTCCATAGTTGTTTTTGTCTTCAAAGAAGTTCTGACCGTTAACTCCGTTTGAAGTAAAGTCAGAAGGACCCTGACCGCGTTGCCCTATCGACATTATTGAGTCACCATTAAGATTATAGAGTGCAAACATAAAATCCATATCCCCCAGGGGCATACAAATAGTAGAATCAATAATATTCAGTGCATAAGCTCCCAGTACTTCTTTTATTACAAGCTCACCTTTAATATCCTTTGTGTATTCAGTATCGTCATATTTATATATCTTTAGTGAATCACTGAAATACTTATCAGATTTGGTACAAGAATTTAGTATTATCGTCAAAATGGCAATAATACTAAATATTCCAAGACTTCTAATGTTAGCGGCTGTAATCATGAGTTTTTTCTTCATAGAAAATTTTTTAGTTTAATTGTTTGAGTTTTCTGCAAAGTTAGGTATTTGGATTATTTCCACCAAGCTTTTTACTTCTTATTTCATCCAACTATGAGTTATTAGTTACTAAGAAGGCTAACTGGGAAGAAGGCCGCCCTCGGCCTTCAACACCCGGATGGCGAAACCACAAGGCTATTTACCCTCGTTGCCGATTTTTGACATAAGCACAAAAGGCACATAAATTTTATTATGTCCTTTTTGCCGCGTGGTTAGCCTACTTCCCAATCAAAGCGCACCTTATTCCACCTGCCAGCTCTCGATGGTGCGCAGCTTCGACGAGAAGCAGACGCCTATCTTCGTCACCTTGCGGCCTCTCGCATCCCACTGAAGGTTATATCCCTTCTCGTTGATTTGGCGTAAAGCCTCGTCCGGCGTAGTGTCGAGCTTGAACTCAAACACATACACCCTCCACGGGGTCTGAGCAACCATGTCAACTCTGCCGCCAGATGTCGCCACCTCGCACCGGGTGTTGGAGCCCAGCATCATGAAGATCACGTGCATGCACAAATGCAGGTGCTTCTCAAGCGGCTGCCCAACTATCTCGTGGTAAGGAATGCTCGACACTATCGCCTGGAGAATCCGCATCATGCCGTCGGCGTCGCCGCTGTTGACGGCCCGCCGCAGCCTGGCGAGGTCGCTTTTGATTTCGGACGAGGAGCGGCCCGTGTATTCAGGCACGAAGAGCTTGGCGAGGGCAGCCTGAACCTCCTCGTTGGGGATGCGAAGCCGGTAGAGACCGTCCTCCCACTCGGCGATGGTGAGGTAGCCTGTCTGGAAGAACAGCGACATGGGATTCTCAGTGGAATAGGTACTTTCAAGGTCCTCCCTGTCCACCCAGTCCCTGGTAAGACCCTCGATGTCCAGGTCGCTCTGGCGAATGTAGTCCACCAAAATCTTAGACGTGCCCACCATGATCCAGTAGTTGTCAAGCAAGCCCGAGCGCATCACGCTCAGCACGCTGAAAGGGTTGAACACATACACCTCGTCCATCGTGAAACGGTAGCCGTCGTACTTCTGCACAAGCGTCTCAATCGTTTTCTCACGGCTATAACCGTATTTGTCGGCTATCCTGTCGATATCCTCGGCAAAATTTGACTCTAACTCCTCCCTTGTAATACCGCAGAGGGCGGCAAATTCCGGAAACATGCTGATATCAATGAGGTTGTTGGAGCCTGAAAAAATCGTGGTGTTGCGGAAGCGGGAGATACCCGTGACGAAGGCGAAGCGGATGTACCGGTCATGCGATTTCAGCACCGAGAAGAACGGACGCAGGCTCTTGATCGACTCTTCCATCATCTTCTCGTCGTGAAGCACCTCTATTATGCCCTTGTCATACTCGTCGATTAGGATGACTACCTTTTTTCCGTATTTATCGTAAAGGGCTTCTATCAGCACAGAGAAAAGGCCCTGCAATGATATGTCCTCATACTTCACATCAACACCATAGCTTTTGGCAATGGAGTTCAATGACAGACGAAGATCTTTCTTTAACTCGTTGATATCCGCACCGTTCATGCTTGCAAAATCCACGTGCACCACGGGATAATCCACCCAGTCATGCTCGTATTTCGACACTTCCAAACCTTCCAACAGCTCTTTCTTACCCTTAAAGTAGGCCTCGAGTGTGGAGAGCAGAAGGCTTTTGCCGAAACGACGCGGGCGGCTCAGAAAATAGTATTTATTTCTCAGTAGCTTGGGTATATACCCCGTTTTATCGACATACACATATCCATCCTTGCGCAAATCCTCGAACGACTGCACTCCTATCGGGTATCTTATTCCACTAATCTCCATGGATCTCCTTCTTTTTATTGATTGCCCCGCAAAGATAAGCATCTTTCGCCGCTTTTGCAAATCCGCTAACCACCAAAGCCGAGTGATTTTTCGACATAAGCACGCAGCTTCGAAGAGAAGCAGCCACTTATCTTCGTCAACTTTCGGCACCCAGCCTTCAGCTGACTGGGAAGAAGGCCGACCTCGGCCTTCAACACCCGGATGGCGAAACCATTAGGCTATTAACCCTCGTTGCAGCGGTAGGCCGAGGGCGACCTACCTCCCAGTCAACCTTTTTGCCGCGTTTGGTCCCTAAGATCTTGAGTGCTCCTTACATAAATTCTCGAGTACAGGCAGTAACATCACTTTTTCAACTTCCAGTTTTTCCAGATACTATCGACCATTCGCCGGTAATTCTCATCAGACCTGTATCTTTTCGCGGGCACGCATATTTCCAACAGGTGCACATATTCGCGCCCCTCACGCACCACAAGGATGACACGGTCATCGGTAAACAATTGTTTGAGTCCTTTTGGGGTGACTTTCCAGCCTTCGTTTCTAACCTCCATCGACTTCATGTAGCAGCCTTCAATCTTTATCCATTTCGAAGAGGGATATTGGGGGGGAAGACACGCCTTACGCCTCACAAGCTTGATGTCGGGCTTGGCGCCCGATGGCAAAATATAGCTTTCTATATGGCAAGACTGTGCATCGTCAATATAGTTTATATCAAAGAATTTCCATGACTGATGGGTCAGATGGCACTTGGTCTCACCCCCATTGTCGTCATACAACAACGCGCCGCGTGTCGGAGGCATCCCGGAGGCATCAATCGGATCTTCACTAATCCAGTTTTCCGGCAACTCGAGCTCGTAGAGCTTACACGACTCTTTGCGGACTCCCTTTGCATAGTTATCGGCCGGAACCGCAAAAAAGGGAGTGGACAGCATGGCTGTCAAAAGCACAATTCTAATGATCAGCGGGCAATTCATACAGGTATATTTCATTGGAATGTTTGGCGTCCTTTGTTATCAGCCGGCGTGTCTTTGGGTCAACGGTCATGACTGTCACCGGCCGGTCAAGCCTGAAGGCAGATGTGGGACGGCCATCCCAATCCCATATTTCAAGCAGCCGTGTCGAGTCACTGTCGGCGTGCAGTGCGTATATCCTGTCGCCCACCGCCTTGGCTCCGAAATAGCACGACGGCAGCATATTCTCATCTTCCTCCTGATTCCCGTCACTGTCGTGACTGACCGTAACATCCATGAGCTCCTGACAGTCACGGTCGAAGAACCTAACACGGTCGAAATGCCAGTAAAACGCCGCGAACCTGTTCCCGTCAGGGCTTACCGCCAAAAATTTACCGTAGGGTATCAGCAGCGGCACCCCCTCAGCCGAGTTCACTGCATCCGTCCATTCAGGATATTCTCCGGTTTCATGGGCCGAACCGTCCGAAAGATCATATATACAGAATTCTTTCGGATTAGATATCGAGCCCAGACTCAGATAATGCAACGAATCGAGGCGGTGGAACATATTGACAGCTCCGTTGGTATCCAACGGCTTAGACACTCCAACAACATGCATCATGCTATCGCCAACGAGCGCCATCGTCTTGAGGCGCCATGTCATGTGTTCCAGTGCGCTGAATGTAGTGTCAGACACTTCGATATTGCGACACTCGATGCCTATTAAATCATCGGGGCCCTCGCCCCTGCGGCCTGTACTGCAGAGGAATTTGAAATCCGGGAGTGTGTAAAAATCCAACATAAACTCCTCGCGTTCCTTATATATTCCCAATTTGTCGTCCACAACAAACATGGCTCTTGGCAACAGAGCGTCAACAGCAGTCACAACGGTCTCACCTGTCAAAGGCACCGCCTCCGGCATCGACACACAGCCATTGGAGCGGTTGTTTTCTACGCAGCCCCACAGACTCGATGTCAACAACCAAATACATACCAGTCTCGCAAACTTATCAGTCATACATCACTGAATTTATCAGTTATACATTTATAATTTTTGCAAAGATAGGTATTTTGCTTATTTCCACCAAACTTTTTGCATATTATTTCATCTAACCTATAAATTTATAATATCCTGATATTAACACTATTAACTGATGGAATTTTATAAAAAATCTAACCGGTATCTAACAGCTTCATTTCTGCCTCAAAAAACACCAGTCATCCGAGAGCATCCGAGAGTTACACGTTTGCGGGAGCACCTCAAGCGATGCCCCCGCAAAAAAATCAGAGAGTAAACGAGCCTTTAAGCCTTATGTCGGCCGACGACGACCCTACCATTACCTTGAATTCTCCCGGCTCCACCACCTGCTCAAGCGCCTGATTGTAGATCGACAGCTCGTCGCGCGACAGCTGGAAGCTTACTTCAGTACTTTCTCCGGGCTTCAGCTCAATACGCCTGAACCCTTTCAGCAGCATCGGCGGCTGGCTCACTGATGCGAGCACATCCCGCAAATAAAGCTGCACTACCTCCCCACCTTCACGATTACCCGTGTTTTTCACTCTACAGCTTACCGTCACAATCGGATTGGAATTTATATCCGGAGTAGAAATCTTAAGGTCGGAATACTCAAAATCGGTGTAGCTCATACCGTGGCCGAACGCATACAGCGGCGTGCCCGGCATATCCATATAGTCGCGCTGCTGACCTTTGGAATAATATAGAGGTATCTGACCCTCGGCTCGTGGAATTGTAACAGGCAATCGCCCAGAAGGATTGTAGTCGCCGAATATTACATCAGCTACCGCATGCCCTCCTTCGCCGCCCGGATACCATGCGGTGAGCAAAGCGTTGGCTTTCTCGGAAGCAAGATTCATATCAAGCGGACGGCCCTGAATATACACCACCGCCACAGGCTTGCCGGTAGCTGTTATAGCCGATATCAGTTTTTCCTGATCGCCGAGAAGAGAGAGCGTGGCACGATCATATCCCTCTCCGCAGTCCATATCGAGCAAGATAGCCGGAGTGTCGTCATTGCTTACTGTGGCTGCACCCGTCGCTATATACTTTGTCTTGAAGTCGCGCGCACTGGAGCCGCCTACTACAAGCACCACCGCATCAGCGTTTTTTGCTGCTTCAACCGCACGGGCTATCTGCGATTGTGTTGTGTCACGCACGGCACATCCTTTTTCATACACCACCTCGGTGTGTGGACCCACAGCCGCCCTTATGCCTTCGAGGACAGTGGTGATATATGCCGAATCCTGAGGAGCAGTATAGTCGCCAAGCTGATTGTACTGCGTGTCAGCGT
>CAZJKZ010000053.1:15285-18771 GCA_964546885.1 uncultured Bacteroides sp. | reverse complement strand
ATCTGCCTTACAAGCAGAGGGTCGGGGGTTCGAATCCCTCACCGCCCACAAAAATAGAGGTTATTCCTCCGGGAATAACCTCTATTTTTTACTATATCGCTTAATTGCAAAAAATCTTTAAATATATTGCCTCGCACACAATAATTCTTGGAAAAATCCGATATTTTGCGTAACTTTGTATTAAAATTAAAGAGAACAACAATTTATACTAATTACTCATAACCTAAATTTTATTCGCCTATTGCACATATCTACTCTAAACAATTAATTTTAAGAATAGAATGCAAAAATTTGAAACGCTTACCGACGACCAGTTGGTAGCAGCTTATGCTAAAGGCAACAATGAGGCTTTCGACACTCTGCTCAGCCGCCATCAGTCATATATATTCACTTATATCCAGCGACTCATCAAAGACGTGGATCTTGCCAACGATATTTTCCAGGAGACTTTCGTGAAGGCGATAATGAATATACGCCAAGGCAGATACACCGGCGACGGCAAATTCCCGGCATGGCTTTCGAGAATAGCACACAACCTGATTATAGATTTCTTCCGTCAGGAGAAGAACACACCCACTGTGTCGACCGACAATGAAGAAGTAAATGTGCTCAATCGCAAGGATCTCAGTGAAGGCACCATAGAAGATGCTATTATTGACGATCAGATACTCGACGATGTGGCACAATTGGTTAGCACGCTCCCCGAAGACCAACGCCGTGTGGTGGAGATGCGCTATTACGAGAATTTGTCGTTTAAGGAGATTGCTGAGAGATCAGGAGTTAGCATAAACACAGCCCTTGGGCGTATGCGTTATGCCATACTCAATATGCGCCGCCGCGCGAAGGAGGCCGACATCGTGCTTGCCAGGTAGATTTAATAACGCGCACTTTGTGGAAACAATTAGTAAATTCATTATTGACTGCGCCGATTTTCTGGGAGGATATCCGTTGTTCTTTCTGTTAATCGGCGGTGGTCTTTATATGTTCCTGCGTTCGGGCATGGTGTCGTTGCGGCGCTTGCCGCACGCCATCAGCGCATTGCGACAGAAATCATCAGGAGGGCAGGGCCAGATATCGTCGGCGCAGGCTCTTGCCTCGGTGGTGGCTGCCACTGTGGGTATGGGTAATATTGCCGGTGTGGCGATAGCCCTGGTGATGGGAGGCCCCGGAGCCATATTCTGGATGTGGGTGAGTGCGATAGTGGGCATGTCCACAAAATTTCACGAGGGAGTGCTTGCAATAAAATATAAGGGACGCGCGAGCGACGGCAGTCCGCAGGGCGGCCCTATGTATATTATTGAGAAGGCCTTAGGCCCGAAGTGGAAGCCGCTGGCAGTATTTTTTGCCATTGCGGGTATGTTCGGAACGCTGTGTATCATGAACGCCAACCAGCTTACTGAGGCTTTTATGAGTGTGTTCACGGCTCCCGAATCGTTGGAAAGCAACACTGTTCTCACGGGTATGGGTAATCCGTTGGGTTTAAACGGCACTCAGACATTCCGCCTGATTTTCGGAATAGGCATTGCGCTTATTGTGGCCTTGGTGGTGCTCAGAGGTATCACTCGTATCGCTCGCGTAGCTTCGGTGCTTGTGCCTGTCATGGTAGGACTGTATTTTGTGATGGTGCTTTACATCATCATTACTAATATTGCCCATGTACCGGCTGTCATACAGAGTATTTTTGCCGAGGCATTCAATCTGAAAGCCGGATTTGGAGCGTTCGCCGGTATCGCTATCATTGGGGCGCGCCGTGCTGCTCTTGTCAACGACGCCGGTATAGGCACAGCCTCAATCATGCATGGTGCGTCAAAAAATCCTGAACCGGTGCGAGAGGGCCTTGTGGCGATGCTCGGACCGAGCATCGACTCCGGCCTGGTGTGCACCCTCACAGCTTTGGCCATATTGCTGTGTGGCGACATCCATGTGGAGGGCGTTAAGGGTCTGGAGGTTGCTATGAGAGCATTTTCCTCGGGTATACCTTACGGGCAATATCTGCTAATCGTTGTGGTGGCTTGCTTTGCTCTGTCGTCAATGTTTTCATATTCGTTCTATGGCACACGCTGTGCGGCCTACCTCTTTGGCGAACGTCGCGCACGTTATTATACATGGGCTTTTATCGCCACGCTGGTGATTTTCGCTGTTATTCCGTTAGAGACAGCCGTTGGCATTGCCGACCTTTTTTATGCCCTTATGGCCATTCCCACTATGCTCACGCTCCTGATGTTAAGTTCGAAGGTGCGTGAGGAAGCTCGCCTCTACTTCTCGTCATCAGAAAATATATCTGCATTAACCCCGCAAACTAAAGAATAAAAAATATGCTTTCATCTATTGTTTGGAACGTAAGTCCGATGCTTTTTGATTTAGGCCCGTTGCACATACGCTGGTACGGGTTGATGTTTGCCCTTGGATTCTGGATTGGCACGAATATCGTGAGCAAAATGTTCAAGCATGAAGGCGCTCCGGAGAGCTGGCTTGGAAAACTGCTGCTATGGGTGATATGCGCCACCATAATAGGCGCGCGTTTAGGGCATGTGTTTTTCTATGAGTGGGATTATTATTCGGCTCACCCCGACAAGATAATAGCATTTTGGGAGGGTGGTCTTGCGAGTCACGGCGGCACAATCGCTATCATTATAGCCGTATTCCTCTTCTCGTGGATTACCACGAAGCGCAGTCCGTTATGGACGTTCGACCGACTGGTGATACCAATAGCCCTGGTAGGTGCCATGATACGTATTGGCAACCTTATGAACAGCGAAATCTTCGGCCACGCCACCTCTCTGCCCTGGGGGTTTATGTTTGTACGGTCGCGTGAGTGGCATGAGCTTTATGAGGGAGTGGCTTGCCATCCTACGCAGCTCTACGAGGCATTTGCTTATCTTGCGCTTTTTGTGCTGCTGATGTGGATGTACTGGAAGAAGAATGCTGAGGCTCGTCCGGGACTTATACTGGGTGTGTTCTTCACCTGGCTTTTTACAGCACGTTTTTTTATAGAGTTTGTCAAAAACCCTCAGGTGGATTTCGAGCATGATATGGTTCTCAATATGGGACAGCTCCTGAGCATTCCTTTCATTATCGGCGGCATCATACTCATTATATATGCTATGTCGCGTCCACCGGTGCCCATGCATTTCCCCAATAAATTTCCTGACGAGTCGAAACCCAAGAAGAAATAGCGTAAGGGAATACATATTTATAAGAAAAAACAAGAGCGGGCTTATTTCGAGTCCGCTCTGTTTGCGACATAGTCGTTGAAAATTTCTTTACTCAACTGGTCTTTTTAGAAGACCTTACTTCGAGAACCGTGAAGAGTTTGATATTGCTCTTAGTGATTTCTATGTCGCTTTTGTATTAGTAAAACGTCGCAACTCCAAGAAAGGTTGACTCGTTAACGTATTTTTATACTTACCCTCCCAACTTTATCATATTTCCCCATAATGCATATTTTTGCTATGTTGGATAATTTTAGTAATTTTGCGAGAACTC
>CAZJKZ010000053.1:0-15185 GCA_964546885.1 uncultured Bacteroides sp. | reverse complement strand
ATATCGACTTTGTGCGCAATCAGGAGTACAACCTTGACACCAGCCGCGAGGAAGGCCGCGAGGAAGGCCGTGCTGAAGGGCTTGCCGAGGGAATAGCAATGGGGCGTGCCCAAGGACATGCCGAGGGGCTTAATGAAGGGCTTAATCAGGGAAAAATTGCTGTTGCTAAAAACCTAAAGGCATATGGGATGAGCGATGAGGAAATTGCAGGAATCACACAGCTGAGCATAGACACAATAAAGCAGCTCTGAACGCCAGCATGTTGTGTGCCCCAAATAACACTATATCGTTCTTTCATCTCCTTCAAGTTGAACTCTTGAAATATGAATTGATGATTTCGGATATTTCGATGGCATCAGTCTCCGTGGTGCCGGAACTTATTGGTAGACTTACAACTTCATTAGCCAAGCGGCATGTTATGGGAAGGTCGAGACCGGCATAAGTACTATAACATGGTTGGAGGTGGGGAGGTGTGGCATAGTGAATATCGGTCTGCACGCCTTGTGAGGCGAGGTATTCGCGAAAAGCATCCCGATCAGACACCCTCACTACGTATTGATGCCATACGCTTAGGTCAGGTGTATCTATAAGGGGCAGACTCACATGAGGATTGGTGAGGTGGGTAGAGTAAATATGAGCCAATTTGCGGCGATGCTCAGTCTCGTTGTCGATATGACGAAGCTTTATGCGAAGCATAGCGGCCTGTATGGGGTCGAGGCGGCAGTTAAGGCCGGCGTAAATGTTGTGGTAGCGGCGGTCACTACCGTAATTGCGAAGTGCGCACACTGCAGCAGCAAGTTCCTTATCGTGCGTAGTCACGGCTCCTGCATCGCCGAGCGCACCTATATTTTTTGTCGGGTAGAAGCTGAAAGCGGCGGCATCGCCCAAAGCTCCGGTGGCGTGCTTGCCGTAAAGTCCGGGATAAGCCGATGATGCTCCTATCGCCTGAGCATTGTCTTCCACTACAATCAGACCATTGTCACAAACTATTTCAGTCATTTTTTCGTCCCATGCAGCGCGACCGTAAAGATGCACAGGCAAAATGGCCTTTGTGTTGGCGCTTACAGCCAATGCCACACCATCACCGGATAGGCACATTGTCGCCGGGTCGGGATCAACAAACACTGGCTTCAGTCCGCTGTCGGTGACGGCGAGAACCGACGCTATATATGTATTGGCCGGAACGATTACTTCGTCTCCCGGGTGCAAGCGTCCCATCTCAATGTAGGCTCTGAAAATCAGACGTAGAGCGTCCAGCCCGTTGCTCACTCCCACAGCATATGGCGCCCCGGTAAGTTGACAAAGGTCATATTCAAGCCCTTCAACTTCTTTGCCGCCTATATATCTTCCGCTTGCGATCACGTCGATTGCCACGTTTTTTATTTCGTCAAGATAGGGGGCATTTACCGTGGCAAGGTCGAGAAACGGATAGACCTTTTTCCCGACGGTCTCCTTTGTTGCTGTAAGTCGCAAAAATTGGTTGAAATCACGCACATAGTCGTTTTCAGAATATTCTTCTGAGGTTAGAACCAGGCACACTGACCCGGCTGAGAAATTTTGCAATGTGCGCCATATCCCTGCTGTGATGTAAAGAGCCTTGTAAGGACGGCTGAGATTAAACGTATGATGGCTGTGTCCATCGTGAAGAGTCACATCAAAGCTGCCGCTCACTGCCACTATCAGTTCCTGCGCTTCATGATGGCTGTGACCGCCTCGCATAGAGGCGGCAGGCACATCGTAGAGATAAAACACACGCTTCACTTTAAATGGAAATGCGGGAGTGTTCTCCACTTCTGTAAGCGAACCATTGGGATGAAGATGGCGAGGCAAATCTATGATGCCGCAGTCGGCTATATTTGATGTGGAGTGTGTTGACATGTCAATTCGTTTATAAATTGGTCGTAATCATAAATATAATCGTCTTCGCTGTAAATGGTTGAAGCAAGCACGAGAGCTACCGAATTGGTGGAAAAATCCACTATTTCACGCCAGCACATTGGCGGGATAATCAGTCCTTGATAGCCTCGGCATAGATGCACTGTGTGCACTTCGCCTTGTCCGTTGTCAAGCCTTACGTCGCAGCTACCGCTCAATGCCACTATGAGTTCGGTAGTGTTACGCAGTGCGCGCCCGTGTCGCACTTGTCCTCCCGGCACGTCGTATATCCAATAGCAACGCTCTATGGCGAATGGGATATCGTCAGATTGCTGAATGAACGACAGATTGCCGCGAGGGTCGACCACCCGAGGAAGGTTGATTAATGAGTAGGTATGATTCACGATAATTCTTTTTTATTTGCGGAGTGTAAAGTTACGAAAAATATCGCTAATTCCCACAATAATTTGTAATTTTGCAGAGAAGATGAATTTTTTGACTTATCGTTACTAAGCAAAAAGAGATACTCTTCGGAAAATTTATTAATTTTGCAATCTATGGTAACGCCAATTTAGAAATAAAAAAGTATGGGCGAAATAGTAAAAATTGAAGATGTAAAAAAAGCCATCGTTCCTTTAAAAGGGGTTGATGTAATTCCTGATTCTTTAATAGTGCATCTTTATAGAGTGCAAACAAAGAAAGTGAATCAAGCAGTAGGATGGGATGGACTTAAGGATTTCGTTCATAATAACTGATTATGCCTATGTCTGAAAACTCGAAATACACTGCACTTTATCATACATTTGGCTGCAAACTCAATTTTGCCGAGACCTCTACGGTAGCCTCACTATTAGAGGAACACGGTATTACGCGTGCGGCCAAGGGTGATATTCCTGATATAATAGTGGTAAATACCTGCTCGGTCACCGAATTGGCCGATAAGAAATGTCGCCAAACAATACGCTCTTATCATAAAAGATACCCCGAAGCCGCTATCGTCGTGACAGGATGCTACGCCCAGCTTAAAAGCGATGAGGCATCCCAGATAGAAGGAGTGCAGATTGTGGCAGGAAGCAATCAAAAGCGTCAGATAGCCGAATATTTAGAAAAGTGGAAGGAGACACGCAGCCCGTCAGTAGTGGTGGAGGACTCAAGAGCGTTCAGCGAGTTTCAACCTTCATGCTCGCGAGGCGACCGAACGAGATATTTCTTGAAAGTGCAGGATGGGTGTGACTATTGGTGTACCTATTGCACTATTCCAAAGGCACGCGGACGCAGTCGCAGTGGACAGATTGATGATATTGTGGCGCAGGCTCGTAAAGCCGCCGAAGAAGGAGGTAAGGAAATCGTGATAACCGGTGTGAATATCGGGGATTTCGGCAAAGGACGCAGCGACACCTTTTTTGATCTCATCAAAGCCCTTGATACAGTGGAGGGTATAGAGCGCTATCGTATATCGTCGATTGAGCCAAATCTTCTCACCGATGAAATAATCGAATGGTGTGCCACCTCCAGAGCATTTATGCCGCATTTCCATATACCATTGCAATGCGGATCCGACGAGGTGCTACGTCTGATGCATCGACATTACGACACTGACCTTTTCCGCCGTAAGATCCAGAAGGTGCGTCAAGCGATACCCGATGCCTTCATAGGAGTGGATCTGATAGTGGGGGCGCGTGGAGAGACACCCGAACTATTCTCCGAATCAAAGGCTTTTGTGGAGTCGCTGCCAATATCAAGGTTGCACGTGTTTCCTTATAGCGAGCGACTTGGCACAAAGGCATTGGGAATCGACTATGTGGTGGACCAAGCAGAGAAGCGTAGGCGCGACCACATGATGCTGAATATAAGCGAATCCAAACTTAAATCATTCTCACAACGCTTCTTGGGCACGGTGCGCCCGGTACTTTTAGAACATCCTACCGAAGAGGGCATGATGGCAGGATTTACCGACAACTATCTTCGCATCAATGTGCGCGCTCCGCAATCGCTTGCAAATACCATAGTGAACGTAAGTCTTGATACCCTTGATTCTGAAACTCTCGAATTTACAGGTACGTTAGTGGAGCCTGTGTCGCTTAAAGCTTAATGAAATATGAAACAGCCAGTATCAGTAATAATCCTCAACTGGAACGGTGCCAAACTCCTGCGTGAGTTTCTCCCTGCTGTGATTGCCAATACAAATCCGGAGATAGGCCGTATAATAGTGGCAGATAACGGTAGTACCGACGATTCGCTTGAAGTGTTGGCGAATGATTTCCCGCAAGTGGAAGTGATGCGCTTCGAGAAAAATCACGGTTATGCGGGAGGCTATAATCTTGCCATCGACCGGATCTCTGATCCCTATACCGTGCTGCTCAACTCCGATGTGGCTCCTGACCCCGGGTGGCTTGACGCTCTATATGATTTTATGGAGGCTCACACTGAGGTTGGCGCATGCCAGCCTAAGATTTTGAGCTATAAAGAGCCGGAAAAATTCGAGTATGCCGGAGCTTCCGGCGGATTTATTGACCGCCACGGCTATATCTACTGTCGCGGACGCATATTCGACTCATGCGAGACTGATTCTGGTCAGTACGATAACTCTATTCCTGTGTTTTGGGCTACGGGAGCGGCACTTATGGTGCGTACAGCCGTGTACAAAAAGGCCGGGGGACTTGATGTGAACTTCTTCGCGCATATGGAAGAAATAGATTTGTGCTGGCGCATTTTATGCGCCGGTTACGAGATAATGGTGGTGCCGCAAGTATCGGTAAGACACTTAGGAGGGGGATCTTTGCCGGCGTCTAATCCGCGTAAGACTTATCTTAATTTCCGCAATAATCTGCTAATGCTGCATAAAAATCTGCCCGACACCACTCGCACCCGCAAACTTTTTGTGCGCCGACTTCTTGACACTATAGCTTTCGCAAAATTTGCTCTTACTCTCGACTTTGCCAATGCGTCCTCCGTGTGGCGCGCGCACCGCCATTTTGCCAAGATGCGGAAGATGTACACAGCGCATCCGTCAGCCGATCTGCTCGATGCTCGCTCGGATACCCACACCGATATCCTCATCAATTATTATCTGAAGGGGCGCAAGAAATTTAGTGAATTGTAAGTGTCATAGCTATCATTTTTTGCCGAAGGAGGGGCCGATTTTCAGCAGATGGCACACGCCTATGGTGGCGGCGCAGCACAGCATGGTGAAAAGGAAAAAGTGGCGATAGCCTAATATCTCCTGAATCCATCCCGCAGCCATGCCCGGCAGCATCATGCCAAGAGCCATTATGCCTGTGCATATGGCATAGTGCGAGGTCTTGTAGCGCCCTTCGCTGAAATACATCAGATACAACATATAGGCGGTGAATCCAAATCCGTAGCCGAACTGCTCAATGAAAACACATACATTGACCGTGATCAGTGACGGCGAAGATGCATAGCTCAGGTAAACGAAGGTGAGACAACTGAGCGACATTGCTATAGCCATAGGATGCAGCCAGTACTTAAGCCCCTTGCGTGACGCTGCAATGCCGCCGAGTATACCTCCTATGGTAAGACCTATTACGCCTATTGTGCCGTAGGTTATGCCTACTTCTTTGGTGGTAAGACCCAGTCCTCCGGCTTCCGGACAGTCGATAAGGAAGGGCTGTATGAGTTTTAGGAGTTGCGCCTCCGGCAGTCGGTACAAAAGCATGAAAGCCAACGCTCCACAAATGCCAGGCTTGGTGAAAAATGTGCGGAAAGCAGTCGCAAATTCTCTGATAATGGCACCGGGAGAGGTGGACGCCCCGACAGGATTGTCGCTTGGCGGATGCGGGAGAGCCCAAGCATGGTAAATGGCTACTATAAAGAAAAATATTGAGATAATGCTGATTACGATGCACCACGACATGGCTATCTGCCCCGTAGTCTCCTCGATAATGCCGGCGAGCACTACTAAACCACCTTGCCCTATTACAGAAGCCACACGGTAGAACAAACTGCGTATACCCACAAACAACGATTGGTCATGCTCGCTGAGAGCAAGCATATAGAAGCCGTCGGCGGCTATATCGTGGGTGGCTGACGCAAAACCCACAAGCCAGAACGCTGCGAGCGAAAGACGGAAAAACATGGCTCCGGGTAGCGCAAGAGCCATGCATGCCAATCCTATCGCTATAAGCCACTGCATTGTAAGCACCCACCATCGCTTAGTGCGTATGATGTCAACGAACGGACTCCAAAACGGTTTTATTACCCACGGCAGGTAGAGCCAACCCGTATAGAGGGCAATGTCAGCGTTGGACACGCCAAGACGCTTGTACATCATCACCGAGATTGTCATAACGGCGAAGTAGGGGAGGCCCTCTGCCACATATAGTGTGGGTATCCATGCCCACGGCGATCTTTTGGTATGCATAATCATTTCTGCTTTGTTAGGAGTGAACTAAGGCACTTACTTTCGCCCCGGGATAGTAGTGGGCAAGGATCTGGAGATAGTCATAGCTTTTGCGTGCCATCATAGCGGCGCCTATCTGGCACAGACCCACGCCGTGGCCCCAGCCTGCTCCATGGAGCGTGAAGCCGGTGGCGTTGGATTCAACCACAAAAGCCGATGAAAACAGATGAGTCTCCGACAGCCAGCGGCGTATCTCGAGTTCCTTGCCAACATCCATAGTTAGGTTTTCGCCTACTATGCGCAGGCGTGTGATGCGTCCGGATTTGCCACGGTGGAGAGGTATCAGGTCGATTATACGTCCGAAATCGAATCCGGATTTACGGGCCACCAGATCTGAGAGCGTATCGGTGTCGTAGTCCACTGTCCATCTGTAGAAATCAGGGGTAGTGTCAGTATCGTAGTTGTTAAGCACTTGGCGTAGCACTTCCGTATCAGTGGTGTTGCAGAAAGCCTCCGGTGATGACAATATCCACTCCTTAGCATTAGTTTCCACAGACAGATCCGGTAAGTCGTGCGTATTTTCGCTGTCGCGCAGCGATGACAGATAAGGGTGAGGCTCGTCCTCCCAGCAATTTTCAAACGTCTCTAACGCGCCTCCGCAGCATTTGGAGAAACGTGCGTCGCAAAGTTCGCCGTCGTAGGTTAGTACCTGGCCTCGCGTGGCAGCTATGGCTTCTACCACCGCTTTGGTGGATGCTCGTGTTATCCCCTGGTAGCGTTGGCAATGATCGTCGGCGCAGACATCGAACAGCGTATGGTCGTCATGGTCGTACCACACCACATGTTGCGGCACGATAGTCATGGAGTCAGACACATCGGACACTGGTGAGGTTTTCTTAGAGGATTTAATCTTCTGAGCCATTACCCAGCTGCGTGATATCACAGCGTGAGCTTTAAGCAACTCTATGCTCGATGTGGCATTCATCTCTGAGGAGATCACGCTCGTGAGGTACTCCTCTATGTCTACATCGTTGATAAGGACGAGATTGTTGCCGTCTCTTACTATGCGAAATGCGCCTCGGAAACATTGGTTTTCTCTTCGTTGCCAGTGGAAATTCACGCCTATTGTCACATCTTTCACCTCCACGAATGCTTCAGGAGAGAGGGGAGTGAGCTGCAGCGTTTCTTTCACATATCGTGCGCTGAGACTTACCGATCCCGTGCAGCGCTCGTCGTCAAATAGGTAATCTCCATGAAGTATAAGGTCGATTTCGCTGGATGACAATATGCCCACGCTTATGATAGTCGGTGTTTCCACCATCTTCCTTAACTCAGCAACACTATAACATAGTTCTTCGGCCAACCGCTTGATCACGGAATCATCAAAATTGTCGTAATCCGTGCTGCGTGGAGTCACAATCACTCCGCCAAGATCGACCGAAGCCGGAGAAATCATCATTTCATTATCGCTGGTGCCGAAGAATGAAGGGCGATGACGCTTGCGAGGGATCACTACACATTCTATTACATTATCAACGCTCCGCATCAGAATATTCATCATTGGCTCGGCCTCGTGGGGCGGCAGCAAGCGGTACACTTTATCAAATAGTCGCACTATCTCGTCAGTGCTTGCTGTTTTGATTACCAAAACACCGATATGATTGAATATCTCTACTGGAGTTACGCTGTCTTCCGCTGTGAATGGAAGTTCGTTCCATATAGGTAAGAAATCAGAGTTACCGGCTTGAAAATGCATATGGTCAGGAGCTGACGCGCCGCAGTGCGGACCGTTGTACAGTATGGTATATCCCGGCAGCTCCATTGTCAACTTTGCCATATCGCCGATCCGTGAGCCTATGCGTTGGGGCAGGTGCTGCTTCACAGGTATGGTGAGATGCAGGGGAAATATGGGGTAGGGGTTAACAAGGATTTCGTAATCTCCCCAATCAATAGCGGCTTGTTGGATTGGTCGATGCTTGGCGCAGAGAAAACAAGTGCGCGATTCAATCGATTTCTTATCCACCTTAGCTCCCGTGGACACTATGCGTGCCGGATTGTACTGCACTCTCATGCCGCAGGATAGTGGTTTTGTCTCAACCCGCTCAACAGCGGCATAATTATCAGCTGCCAAGCTCCATTGCTGCTTTTGAGATTCAATAAACTCTATTATTTCTTTATCAGTCATTTCCGTATTAATGTAGATTTAGCTTTTGGCGTGCCCAAAGTTCGAAGGTACGCAGGCTGTCCTTGTACAGATTGTTGGTGTTTTGGCGCTCTAAAGAAAGAGCGGCGTCGCTGTTGCCTTCCCAACGTCTACAGAGGTAAAGCACGTCATAGATTCGGCCTATGCGATAGTGGCGCGACATTGCCAATCCCACTGCATAGTCCTCTCCATATGAAGAGTTAGGGAAACGTATCTGCCGTATCAGCGGGGTGTAGAATGCTCTTGGCGCACCGAGTCCGTTGATACGCAGGGCATTGTTGCGCCCGTTGTCATCGGTCCACTCCTGATGGTCGATTATTCCGGGAGGAATAGGTCGCTTGTCGAAATCGGTGAGTTGGTAGGTGCCCACCACCATGCCGCATTTTTGCACACGGAAGGCATTCACAATCTTAGTGAGGGTGGCGGCGGAGAAGTACACGTCGTCGCTGTCGAGCTGCACTGCGAAACGCCCGCAATATTCGCTGTCAATAGCCAAATTCCAGCATCCTCCTATGCCAAGATTTCTGGCAGAAGGCACGATATGAATCACCCTTGGATTCTTGGCTGCGATATTCTCGATAATCTGAGATGTACCATCAGTTGAGTGATTGTCAACTACGATAACATTGAAGTCAAAAGGGGGAGTCTGTGACAGTGCGCTCTCAATCGCGTCGGCTATCGTACGCACTCTGTTGCGTACCGGAATAACCACAGATGCCTCCACCGGGAAATCCGAATCAAAATTCACGTCTGAGAAATCAGGGCGGAGGTATGCGCCGATAGCCTTCAGATGGCTGGTACACGCTTGCTCCATCTCTATCTGAGCCGCCCTATTGCGCCGGTCCACATAGTCAAAGAGCTTTTCGCCGGATTGTCGGGCGTCGTCCGCAATGTCTTGGTAAAGGTATTCTCTTATATGCACAATGCGTCCTTTACGGCTTATGCGCAGACGCATATCGTAGAGCCCGGCGAACACGAAATCGTCAAGCATCTCCGAAGCCGCCTCTCTTAGCATCGACGCATTAATCAGCAGCACGGGCCCGAAGTCGAAATCGTCGCGCAGCGAGCCCTCTTGATAATCGATTAGTGAGTGGGGCATAGGCTCTCCTGACCGCACGGTGTGATGATCTGCGTACACCAGAGCTGCTCCAGTAGAGCGCGCCACCTGCTCCATGCGCTGCAATGCGCCGTTGCCTAAATCTATAGTATTGGGCGATGTTACTACCACGGCATACTCAGCGTCCTCTAAGCTCCGTGCTATCCTTTTTATTGTAGATGTGGCGCAAAATGGCGTGTCTATTATCTGAACATCTGTATTTAGGCCGTTTTGCACCCGACTATTTGCGAAAATCTTAATCATTTACTCACATATATGCGTTTCCGACCGCAAAATTAGCGTGAAATTTGCGACACTCAAAATATTAATCATCTTTTTTGGCGTTATGATGCGATTCTTTGCTTACTCTGGCAAAATGCTTTTGGCTGAGTAAGTGATATTAGTCGCTGATAATTTTGGCATAGGAAAAATAGTTAATATTTCAAGAATAATAGTTAACTTTGCGGCAAATATAAAAGACACTAATTTTTTATTCTTAGAAATGAAGAAAATTCTACTAACAATGGCTGCTGCGGCCATTGCGCTCCCTATTCTTGCGGAGGGCTATCAGATTAATACCCTCAGCGCGCGGCAGGGGGGTATGGGACATACGGGCGTAGCTCAGAAGCTTGGAGCCGAGAGCATGTATTTCAATCCCGCCGGTATGGCTTTCATGAACGATAATGTTGACATCACAGCGGCTATAAACGCAGTGGTGCCGTCGGCAAAGGCCAAAATCGACGGTGCGTGGTATAAGACCGACAATAAGGTGAGCACGCCGATGATGGTAAACGCCGGTTTCAGCATATATGACAATCTTAAGGCGGGTGTGTCGTTCTACACTCCCTACGGCAGCGCCATTAACTGGGGCGAAAATTGGCCAGGCTCTATACTCAACGAGCAGGTGACGCTGAAGACATTCACGATACAGCCCACCGTGGCTTGGCGCATAGTGGACAAACTATCGGTCGGTGCCGGACTCAATATGGCATGGGGCAGTGTGAATCTCGACAAGGGACTCGTGAATCCGTCAACTCTCGACAAAATCTTGGCTCTGCAGCAACAGGACTACCGGTTCGGCTCCACAATGCCGGCTTCGGTGAATCTTACCGGCAAGAGTGAGTTCGGCTGGGGATTCAATGTTGGCGCATTGTATGATATCAGTGATAATTTGTCGGTGGGCGTGTCCTATCGCTCCAAGATGGTGATGAAAGTGGAGAAGGGCGACGCTTCATTGACTTATGCCAATGATATAGCGCGCGCCGTGCTGCAGAGCGACCTCGATCTGCTCAATCAGTCCAATTTCAAAGCTGAGATGCCGATGCCGTCGGTCCTCACTTTCGGTGTTGCCTATAAGCCTGTAAACAAATGTCTGCTCGCATTTGACGCTCAGTACACAGGGTGGGGGGCTTATAAGACCTTGGATATAGAATTTCTTGATGACAAACTGAAGGCTTACGACCAGCATATCACCAAAGATTACAAAAACGCATGGGCTTTTCGTCTGGGAGCTCAATATGGCGTGACCGACCGCTTTGACGCTCGCGCCGGACTTGTGCTGGACCTGACTCCGGTGAATGACAACCATTATAATCCCGAGACTCCGGGCATGACGAAGATTACGCCTTCAGTTGGTTTTTCTTTTCGTCCGGTAGACGGGCTTTCTATTGATTTTTCATTGCTCTATGTAGCCGGCCTTGGTGCCAACGGCAAGAAGTGTGAGTATCCCGATTTGCTTGCCCCCAAATACAATCAGGTGGCACAGGCTGTAGGTCTTCCCACGCTTCCTGTGGTCAACACTTTAACTGGTGATTACAAGGTGCACGCCTTTAGTCCGGCCTTAGGATTTTCCTATTCGTTCTGATATTCTTGTGTGAGATTATAAAAGGTTTTGTCACCGCGGTAATCAATACTGCGGTGACAATTTTTTTATGATGTTATACTAAGAAAAGGACGGCGAGCGATGCGAACACCAGCGAGATATTGGCCACGGCGTAGCAGATGGTGAAGCCCAGATTGGGCACGTCGCTTTCAAGCATCTCTGTAATCGCCCCGATTGATGCCACATTGCATCTTCCGCCTGCTACGCATCCCAGTGTCTCCGGACTGGAGAAGCGGAACAGGCGATGGGCGATAAGGGTGTTGATCACCAGCCCTAAGAGCGTGCATACAGCGCCTACGATAAATATCAGCCACCCGGCTTTCTGTACGCCATATATAAATGAGGCACCGGCCGAGAGTCCGATTATGGCTATGAACATATTTGCTCCCAAATTTTGGAAAATCCATAGGGCGGCAGCCGGAATATGGCCGAAGGTGGGACGGCGGGTGCGCCACCATCCGAGCACCAAGCCCATGACCAATGCTCCCACACTCGCTCCCAGCGACATGGGTATACCTTTTATATCTATCGCTATCGAACCGATAAAGCAGCCTACGGCTATACCTAAACCGATGAACACCATGTCGGCAGTGTTGGTCTGGCGGTCGGCATAGCCTATCTCGGAGGCGGCTTCGGTTACATCGCGCGGCCATCCTACGAGCGTAAGTACATCGCCGGGATATAGCTCTGTGGCGGATTTAATGGGCAGACTTAGCCCGTTGCGGCGTATTGAAGCCACCATCACGCGCTGCATGTAGGTTTTCTTGCGCAGCTCTCCGAAGGTTAGCCTCGCCGCTCCCTTTGCCGATACAGTCACGGGTGTCTTTTCGGCTCCGAAATTTAGCAGTTGAGGATCGGCCACTTCCTGGCCTATAAAATCATGCAGACGTATCACCTGTTCGGATCGTCCACCTATCACCAAGTGGTCGTTCTTGCTGATCATTGTGTCTGCGGTCGCTTCCACGATTTTTACGCCCACTCTCGCCCTCTCCACGAACACTATTAGTCCCTGATCGTTGAGTTCGCTCTCAATTTCCTCCACACTTTTGGGAGAATCAAAAAACGCGCTTTCGACATTGTAGGCGCGGAACACCACCGATCGCCCTGCCTGTATCTGTCCCGGCTGAATCTTTGACGCGGAGCCGTTGTCGGCTTCCAAAGTGGCAGTATCTTCCTTGACTTTGGTAATGCCTCCCATCATCTTGGGGGCGATGGAAGTGAGAAACCATACGGTACCCACCGTGCCAAACATATACGTCACGGCATAGCAGGCCGGGATTATGCGGGAAAGATAAAGTCGATTGTCTTCGTCTACGGGCATCTCTTTTACGATGTCACCCACCATGCCAAGGCATGCCGACGCAGTCTGTGCGCCGGCGTATAGACCTGTGGCTATGCCGTTGTCATACCCCATAATGATGGCTGCCGCAATTACAAGTCCTGCACACACCACAGCTTCCACTACGGCGAAAGCGGCCTGGCGCAGTCCTGGCCCCCTCATGGCATGAATAAACTGCGGCCCTACGCTATAGCCTGTGGAGAAGAGGAAAAACAGGAAAAATATATTCTTTACGATGTCCGGAATCTCGATTTTCATCTGTCCGATAATCACCCCCACGATAAGCGTTGCGGCTATCGATCCCAGTGAAAAACCTCTAAAGCGTTGTCTGCCCAGCCAAAAACCAAGCCCCAACGTCAAAAAAATCGGTATAAGAGGATGCTCTCTAAAAAATATCAGTACGCTTTCCATTTATTCAACAAATTTGTAAATCATTTAGAAACGATTGAGTGAAAAGTCACCCACACGCAAAAATTCCTCGCACACCTGTGTCATAGTAATAATATTCTGGTATGGTGCGTCATTCTTTTCTAAATTTTGTGCAAATATACTCCTTTTTTTCCAATCAATATATCGAAAAATGCTTTTTAAGCTAAAAAGACAATAAAAACAAAAGAGCCTTTAGAACCATAATAATTTCTGTGGTAAGAATTATAGAAATTGTTTGGATTTTATTTAAAAAGACCTTATCTTTGCCAAGAAGAATAAAGTGTTGCAATTATGAAGGAGATAACTACGCCTTATATCAATCTACAGAGCGATTTCGGCTTCAAGTATGTTTTTGGGAGCGAAAAGAATAAGTCGGCCCTTATGACGTTTCTCAATGTGCTTTTCGCTGGAAGGCTTACGGTAACGGATGTGATATTCCACGATAAGGAGATTCTGCCGTCGGAGCAGGAAGGGAAGCGGATTGTTTACGATGTGTACTGCACATTTCCGTCAACCCGTTCCAAATCGGATTTTTTCCCGGAATCGCAGACTAAGGATTCGAAGGGCCAGATGGAGACTGATTACCACTTTATTCTGGAGATGCAGAACATCTACACGCCTCCTTTTGAGGAGCGCATAGTTTACTACTCCTCGAAAATAATTTCCGAGCAGGGAAAGGCGGGATGGAACTACGAGCTATCGCCCGTGTTCACAATAGGAATAATTGATTTCAATTTCAGTCATCTTACCCCTAAACTTGTAAGAGACATAATGCTCGTTGACAGGGAGAGCGGTGAGCCGCTGACCGACAAGATCCACATCTATTTCTGCTCGCTGAAAGAGGTGCCGGAAAAATGGGAGAACTGTCGAACCGATCTTTCACAGGTACTGTTTATAATCAAAAACATGGATAATATGGACAACACATCAATAGCATACAGAGAGGGGCGCTACAGGGATATTTTCAATGCTGCGCGCAGCAACACACTCAATCCAGAAGAGATAGTGGCCTATAGCCAGTCACTTGAGAAGCTGCGCGACACGAGGGCCGGTATTCTTTTCGCCGCGGACAAGGCAAGAGCCGAGGGAAGGGCCGAAGGTATAGCTGAAGGAATGGCTAAAGGTATAGCCGAGGGCCGGGCTGAGGGCAGAGCAGAAGGGGAAAAGAATAAACTGAAACAAATTGTAGTTGCTCTAAGGCATAGGGGATATGACGATATTGTAATTGCTGATATGCTTAACGAGCCGGTTGATGCGATAGCACTTATAGATTAAAAGTTGTTGACTGGGAGGTAGGTTGACTGGGAGGGTTCTATTGCCGCAGCGACATGTGGTCGCAACAGCCGATACTCCAACGGTGCCCGTCGGGCACCAATATGGTAGCCGTGGGTCATTTAGACCCACGGTAGGCAAATCCACCAAACGACACACAGCCCTGTAGGGGCTGAATACCACCCTGAGATGTGCGATAGTTCGGAACCTACGGCACCGATAGCGTAGAATGAATTATTTACCGTGGGTCACAAGGACCCACGGCTACCATATTGCGTCCCTACGGGACCACCTCTTCTCTAAATTTGGACCTCGTGTTGACTGGGAGGATGATTGACTGGGAGGATGGTTAACTGGGAGGTAGGCCGCCCTCGGCCTACCGCTGCAACGAGGTTTCGCCATCCGGGTGCTGGTGGGCCGAGGGCGACCACCTCCCAGTTAAAATAGCCTCGGTGCATTCGCATCGAGGCTATTTGTTTAGCAAATTTAAAAATCTCTTAGTAAGAGATGGTTACTCAATGCCATTTGCTGTGTTTCAGGTTATTAGATCGAGCATATGAGGGGATTTGCTAAACAAAGTTGTAAAAATGGCATATCCTGCGGTTTTTCGTGAAAATTTTTTTCTTCAAAAATGCCTAATATTCAAAAAATTGTCGTATCTTTGCATTAGAAATAATACTCTCTTACTAAGAGATGGTTATTCACGAGACATGACACTTTTCGGAA